>JAAZGC010000246.1 GCA_012511425.1 Clostridiales bacterium
AAAGAGATCGTGCTGGGCAAATACTTCGCGGCGCTGACCGTCTTTGCAATCCCCTGCGCCGTAATGTGCGTATATCCGGTTATCATGTCGTTTTACGGCAAAGTGAGCTTTACGTCGGCTTACGGAGCCATGGTCGGCTTCTTCCTGCTCGGCGCCGCGCTTATCGCGGTCGGCGAATTTATGTCGAGCCTGACCGAAAGCCAGCTTATAGCCGCCGTCATCAGCTTCGGCGCAATGCTCGTAATCTATATGATGAGCTCGCTTTCATCGCTGATTCCGTCGACCTCGTCGGCATCATACATATCTTTTGCCGTTGTTATTCTTATCCTGGCTCTAATCATTTATTACATGACAAAGAGCTACTGGACGGCGTTTACGGCAGCTGCAATACTTGAACTTATCCTCGCCGTTTTATATTTCACCGGAAGCGCGCGCTTTGAAGGTCTGTTTTCAAAAACTCTCAACGCCCTGTCGTTCTGGTCAAGACTTGATAACTTCGTGTTCGGCATATTCGATGTGACCGCCGTCGTATACTATATAACCGTCTGCGCGGTATTTATGGTACTTACGGTTCAGTCGGTCGAAAAGCGCCGCTGGTCATAATTGCGGGGGTATTATAATAATGGATAATAACATGAATTCAAACGCAAAAGACAAAAGACCCGAAAACGGCAGCGACAGCCTTTCCGGCCGCAGCCTCCGCATGGGCGGTTACAGCGTCGCGATAACGGCGATAGTCATTATAGCCGCGGTTTTCGTAAACCTCATCGTTAACCGCATTCCGTCAAAATATACGAGACTCGACAACAGCTCGGTCGGACTTTACTCGATAACTCCCGAATCTGAGGAAATCGCGAAAAGCATCGCCGAGGATGTAACGATATATCTCATAGCCGAGCAGGGAAGCGAAGACAACACCATAGTCGAACTTATCGGCAGATATACCGGACTCAACAGCAGGATTAAATACCGCCAGATCGACCCGGCGCTTTATCCGAACTTTACCGAGAAATATACTACGGCTACGCTTTCCGGCTCTTCGGTCATAATCGAAAGCGCCAGGCGCTCCCAGGTAATCGATTACAGCGATATCTATGTCACCGATTACAGCATAGACGAATATACCCAGCAGATCAAAACCAGCCAGAGCTATGCGGGCGAGGCGAGACTTACGTCGGCCCTCAAATACGTTACGACCGACGATATTCCCAAGATATACATTTTAGGCGGTCACGGCGAAGCCGCTCTTACCGAGACGATGAAGAACTATCTGCGTGATGATAACTTCGAGCTTGCCGATCTGAATCTGCTTACATCCGAATCGGTTCCGTCGGACGCCGACTGCGTTCTGATTAATTTCCCGACGGCGGACATCAACCCGACCGAAAGCGAAATGCTGCTGAACTACCTTAAGGGCGGCGGCTCAATGATGCTGTTTACCGGCTTTTCCGACGACACCCCGCGCCCGAACATTCAAAAGCTCGGCGAGTATTACGGAATGACCGGCGACTGGGGACTTGTGGTTGAAGGCTCGGCTAATCACTATAACACCTACCCCTATTTCCTGCTGCCGAAGATCGGCGCGCACGATATAATAAGCTCGATGCCTACCGAGAACTTCTTTGTCATGATGCCGTATTCGATGGGCATTAAAGTCGCAGAGACGGCTCCGAGGGCAACGGTCAAAGTGACAAGCCTGCTTTATACCTCAAACAGCGCCTATACAAAGCACGGCGAGATATCCGACCTCGAGCCCGGCGAAGGCGACGGCGAAGGGCCGTTTGCAATAGCCGCAGTTGCCGAGGAAGGGAACACCAGATTCCTCTGGTTCACCTCGCCTTATCTGCTTGACGAGACGATCGACCAATACGTCGCCGGCGGAAACAGCACCTTCTTCCTTACTTCGATGGGCTGGATAGGCGGCAAGAGCGAATCGGTTTCAATCGCAACGAAACAGCTTCAGGTTGCGGCTTTGGTGCTTACCGAGACCGAGAAGAATATCTGGAGCGTTGTGATAGCGGCGATCATCCCCGTAACGGTTATCCTTATCGGTCTCCGCGTCTGGATCAAGCGCCGCAGAGCCTGATCGGTAATACGGATTTCTGCAATGCGAATTAAAAATCTGATAATCGCCGCCGTTGTTATGGCGGTGCTGATAGGCGGGTATTTCCTCGTCAGCGCTCTCAATAAGCCCGAAGTACCGGCGGCGGTTCCTGCGGGAGATATGATGATAGCCGACGACGACCCCGCAAAAATCAAAGAAATCAAATATACCCGCAGCGGCGAGACAATAGCCCTCAAGTTCGACGACATTCTTTATAAATGGCAATATGAAGACGACCCGTCTTTCCCGGTCAAGTTCGAGCTTCCCGCGTCGATGGCGTCGGCGATAAGCAAGATAAAAGCCAACCGGCTGGTTGAGGAAACAAAAGAGAACTTCGCCGAATACGGGCTTGACACCCCCTATCTCGACATCACCGCGGTGTTCGAAGATGCCGAAAGAAATTACAAAATCGGCGACTACAACAAGATGCTCGACGGCTATTATTTCAACATCGGCGGCACCGACAAGGTGTATATCATCCCGACCGGGCTGAATCCGTTCTTCGAATACTCGCTGCTCGACCTTGCGGATGTCGATGTCCCTCCGGTGCTTGACGAAGAGAAGTATAACTCGATCGAAATGACCTTCGCCGGGGAAGCGCTTGACGGCGAAAAAACCGCCGCGCTCGCAGCCGCATTTGCGGACCTTGTCCGCGGAGGACTGTCAACAGCCGGCTATATCAGCCCCGGAAGCACTGCGGAGGCTTCGATTGCGGCTTACGGCTTCGACCGCGGAGCCACCGTCGATATCGCTTACAAAGAAGCGCAGACGGTGGAAAACGCTGACAACTCGGGACAGACATCAAGCTACACTTCGACCGTTCATGTCGACAAAACCGCCTCCTTTACCGTCGGAATCGCCGGCGGCAGCGCATACTTCACCTGCGGCAGCGGTCTTGTATATACGGCGGATGCACAGACCGCAAAGACTGTACTCTCCGTTTTGGGTGTTGAATATTAAAACCAAATAAAGCAGCGGCTGACCTTATTTCGGGGTCAGCTGTTTTTGCGGGATATGATGTAATATAATATGAAAAATATCATAAATAAATATCATATGCCACAATACGGCAAAGTTTGTACAAAATTTATGCATTATCGCGGCTTTGAAAATATCATTCGGAATCGGCCGACATTGCTTTTGGCTGCATTCCGGCATAAAGCACGATTTGCCCGGTCAAATGAATAAAAATACCCCGCAATTCGCGGAAAATAAGGCGAAAACCGTATTCCGGAACTGCTTTTGACCAGATAAACAATGTTTTTATCTGCGGCAGGTTCCGGAGCGGCTGTGCTGTATATGTTTTATATATAATGTAGAATTTTTGCAAAAAAACGCTTCGGGAATCCGAAAACGCCTTATTTTATGTGAAAAACCTTTCAAAACAACGCAATTTGCATGAAAAATCCCCGTGCTGCGAATATTTTTACTATTGACATCCGGCTCCGGCTATGATATTATAATATGTAATAAGCGGGAATAATCGATTTAAAGGACACACCGCGGCTTCGGGTTCGGAAAACAACCGGAAGAACGGAGCGCGGCTGTGTTCGTCGTCTGTTGTTTCCGCACCCGCAAATCGCCGGATCGCGGCGAGATCGGCGGGTGTTCCGGGGGGATGACCCGTGGAACTTAACAGGGCAATTATCCAAGGGAGATCCTGCCGGCGCACGGTACGCCGCATACACGGTTGGCTGCCCGGGCTTATGCCTGTGACGCCAAGTGTTTTGTATGGGCAGCATACCATGTATGCAGCGTAGGACATATTGCCGGGCGAAGATGCCGCGGCATATGTTGGCTTTGAAGGGCTGAAAGCACGTCCCCCGAAGCGCGCTGTAAACTGTGATTACGGCGATCCGTGCGGGTCAGACCCGCACGGATCGCCGCAGAATCCCGCGATTAAGCGTATCCCGATTTGCCCTGAAGCCGGAATAACTCCGGAAATGGCGGTATTCCCGTCCGCCGGGTTTCGGCCGTCAAGAGGCGCAGCCGGCGCCGACTACGGGAAACGGTATCTTTGTTTACCCGGCATCCCCAATTCTTTTCAGGAGGAAAAGTCCATGAACAAAACCAGAGCAAAACGGATGCTCGCGTTCTCCTTGGTTGCGGTTATGCTGCTCGGTGTTCTCCCGTTCGCGTCATACGCGGCGGGCGAAACGGATACGGCGTCATTTAAGCGCAGCCTGGAAGAAGTTAAGGAACTGCTTGGCACAGATTCCTATAACGAATATCAGGCAAAATACGCGGAAGAACCGGCCGCAAAATCAGCCGGCGAAGTTGACGGAACGGCTTACGATTCCGAAACAACAACCGCAGCAGTAAAAACCGAAAACTTCGGAGGGCGCTCCGCACTTTACATTCCGGAAACCGACAAAGTTTCGTGGAAAGTATCGGTTCCGTCCGACGGAAAATACTGTTTCAAGATCGAGTATTATCCCGTCGAAGGCAAAGCAACATCAATCGAGCGCTCGCTTTATATCGACGGCAAAGTCCCGTTCGATGAAGCCCGTTCGCTTAAGATGACCAAAGTCTGGGCCGACGTATACGAAGGAGATTTCGGAGTCTTAAGAACCGATATTACCGGAAACGATATCCGTCCGACCAAGATCGAAACTCCGGAATGGCGAACCTATATCGCCTGTGATTCAACCGGATTCATCGTTGAGCCGTTTGAGTTCTATCTTACAAAAGGCGAGCATACGGTTACTCTCGAAGCCGTCCGCGAACCTGTCGGAATAGGCAAGATAGGCTTTATTCCGATCGTTGCTCTGCCTACCTACGAAGAATATCTTGCGGCCGCACAATCCGCCGGATATAAGCAGGTAACTCTTGCAGAGCCGATTAAGATCAATGCCGAGACCCCGTCCAATACATCGGAGCAGGTTATTTATCCGATATATGACCGCAGCTCACCGATTACCGACCCGCAGGATGCCAGCCGCATAAAGCTGAACACCATCGGTTCGAATAAATGGGAAACCGTCGGCCAGTGGATCCGTTACACTGTGACCGTTCCCGAAGATGGTCTTTATAACATCAACGTCAGGTACCGTCAGGAAATCCTGACCGGTATGTATGTGTCCCGCCAGGTACGCATCAACGGCGAGGTCCCGTTCAAGGAAGCCAGCTATCTCCGCTTCCTTTATAACGACGCATGGCAGTCATGCTCACTTAACGACGGCTACCACGAAGGTTTCGAGTTCCTTCTCAAAGCCGGCGAAAATACTATTGAATTTGAAGTCAACCTGGGTGAAATGGCCGACATCCTTTCAAGGATATCCGACAGCCTTGCCACCCTCAACGCAGCTTACCTCAAGATCCTTATGATCACGGGCGCATCGCCCGACGCATACCGCGACTACAACTTCGGCCGTCTGATCCCCGAAACCATCATGGCGATGGCAGACGAAGCGAAAACCATAAGAGAGATTGCCAACAATCTTGCCGAAATCAACAAAGGACGCGGTCAGAACGTCGCGACGCTCGATACCATTGCAAACCTTGTCGAGCGCATGGCAGGAGATGAGGACGAGGTAGCCAAGAACCTCGGAAACCTCAAGTCTTACCTGGGTACTTTGGGAACCTGGATTTACACCGCTCAGAAGCAGTCGCTTGAAATCGACTATATCACGGTGCAGCAGGTCGGCTCGGAGCTCCCGCGCGCCAAAGCCGCCTGGTATCAGGCAGTGTGGTATGAGATCAGAACTTTCGCGGCTTCTTTCTACAGCGATTATAACACAATCGGAGCTACATCCGAACTCCAGACCGACCAGGCGGTTACCATGTGGTATACCGAAGGCCGCGACCAGGCTCAGATCCTGCGTCAGCTCATCGACTATGAGTTCACCTCCGATTCCAACGTCTCCGTCGAGCTCAAGCTCGTCGCCGGCGGCTCTCTGCTCCCCTCTATTCTTGCAGGCGTCGGTCCCGACGTAACCTTCTTAGGCTCGGCGGATACCATCAACTATGCTATCCGTTCTGCCGTCCTTCCTCTTAACGAGTATGAAGGATTTGACGAGGTCACGGCAAGGTTCAGCCCCGCCGCGATGATCCCGCTTACCCTTTACGGTACCACCTACGGTATTCCGTCAACGCTCTCATTCAGCATGATGTTCTACCGCATGGACGTATTTGCGGAGCTTGAAATCGAGCTTCCCAGTACCTGGTCGGATATGTTCAATATCCTGCCGATACTGCAGAACAACAAGATGGAGATTGCATTCCCGTCCAACCTCGGCGGAACCATCTTCACCCTGTATCAGATGGGCGGCGAGCTTTACGCCGATGACGGAAAGCGCATAAATCTCGACTCCAACCTGGCGCTTACCGCCTTCTCGACCATCTGCGACCTCTTCACAGCATATCGCTTCCCGCTGTCTTATGACTTCTCCACCCGTTTCCGTACCGGCGAGATGCCGCTCGGAGTCGTCGATTACACCACCTATAACACCCTTATTGTATATGCATCGGAGCTTGCCAACGTCTGGGAAATGGTGCCTGTACTCGGCTGGGAGAGGGATGACGGAACCGTAAGCCACCTCTCACCTGCCACCGTTTCCGCAATAGTCATGCCGAGAGGTGCGAAGAACCTCGAATCCGCCTGGAAGCTTATAAGCTGGTTCACCGATGCCAAGCCTCAGGCTCAGTACGCAAATGAGCTTGTCGCCGTAATGGGACCTGCCGCCAAATACAACACCGCCAACATGGAAGCTCTCGCCGAGCTGCCGTGGACAGCGTCCGAGTATAAGGCGCTTGAAGCTCAGATGCAGCATCTTGCTGCGGTACCGGAATATCCGGGCGGCTACATCATCGCCCGTTATGTCGACTTCGCTTTCATGGATGCTTATAACGATAACGCAGACCCGGTCGAAGCGATGCTCGACAACATAACCGAAATCAACAAAGAAATCTCCCGTAAGCGCAAGGAATTCGGCCTTGAATATTACGAGATCTCCTATTCGACCAGCTTTGTTGAGGACGCAGACGGCGAGATCGTCGATCCGAGCTTGGCCGACAGCGACGCCAATGCCGAATAATAAAGGAAGGAGAGGATCTTAATGCCGGAAAAAAACACCGACAAAACCACCGTTACCGCCGAAAAGTCGGGCGGAGCGGCTGCTGCTGAAAAACGCGCTGTCAACCGCAGCGATATGAGCATGGCGGCATGGACCTGGAAGGAAATGAAGCGCAACAAAGTAGCATATGCTTTGATAGCGCCGTTCATGATCCTGTTCTTCATCTTCACGGTAATCCCGGTCGTGCTTTCGCTGCTGCTCAGTTTTACAACATTCAACATGCTTGAATGGCCGGACTTCGTCTTCATGGACAACTATGTAAGGCTTTTCCTTGATGACGACATCTTCGTTATAGCGATAAAGAACACACTTATCTTCGCAGCTATAACCGGCCCTGCATCCTACATAATGTCTTTCGTTCTGGCGTGGTTCATAAACGAGCTTGCGCCGAAGATGAGAGCATTGGTAACCCTCATATTCTATGCCCCTTCGATCTCCGGAGCCGTCTACCTTATCTGGGCGACGATGTTCTCGGGCGACGCATACGGATATGTAAACGGTATACTTATCTACCTGGGTCTGATATCGACTCCGATACAATTCTTCAAGAACGAAACCTTCGTTATGCCCCTGTGTATCGTAGTCGCTCTCTGGACCTCACTCGGAACTGCGTTCCTGAGCTTCATTGCCGGACTTCAGACGGTTGACCGCTCGCTCTACGAGGCAGGCGCCGTCGACGGCATCCTAAACCGCTGGCAGGAGCTCTGGTACATCACCCTGCCGTCGATGAAGCCGCAGCTTCTCTTCGGCGCCGTTATGTCAATCACCGGTTCATTCGGCTTCGGCGGTATCGTTACCGCGCTTGCCGGTTTCCCGTCCGTAAACTACAGCGCGTGGACCATCATGCACCATCTTGAGGACTACGGCGGACAGCGTTTCGAGGTCGGTTACGCCTCGGCAATCGCGACTCTGCTCTTCCTCATAATGATAGGAGCCAACCTGTTGGTCAACAAGCTGCTTTCGAAGGTAGGTCAGTAAGATGGCAAAATTAAGAACAAGAAAACATCGCGTCGTACTGAACCGCTCTGTCGGAGGCGACGTAGGAATCAACACCCTGCTGATAATTATGGGCGCGTTCATGTTCCTGCCGATGCTTTACGTCGTACTTCAGTCGCTTAAGCCCTTCGACGAGCTCTTTGTGTATCCGCCGCGCTTCTATGTCGTTCGCCCGACACTTCAGAACTTCTCCGACCTGTTCACTCTCATGAGTGACTCGTGGGTGCCGTTCTCCCGCTACATATTCAACACCGTTCTGATTTCGGTGCTCGGAACCTTCGGAAACCTTGTTCTTTCGTCGATGTGCGCATATGCCATCTCGAAGATCAATTTCCCGGGCCGCGGCTGGATGTTCGAGATGATTATAAAATCTCTTATGTTCAACACCACCGTTTCTTCCATTACCAACTTCATCACCATGACCCTTTTGGGATGGATAGACACCTATCTTGCGATTATAGTCCCTGCATTCTGCTCGACTCTGGGTCTCTTCCTGATGAAGCAGTTCATGGACAGCTCGGTATCAGACGCAGTGCTTGAATCGGCAAGACTTGACGGAGCCTCTGAATTCTATACATTCCTGAACATTGCAATGCCTATGGTTAAGCCGGCCTGGCTTACTCTCATAGTGTATTCCTTCCAGGGACTCTGGAACTCGGGAGCCTCCATCTATATCTACTCCGAGCAGCTCAAGACCTTCAACTACGCTATCAGCCAGATCATTTCGGGAGGCGTCGCCCGTGCGGGTGCATCCGCTGCTTCGACGGTACTGATGATGATCGTACCGATAACGGTCTTCGTTATCACTCAGTCGAACATTATCGAGACGATGTCGACCTCCGGCATGAAGGACTGAGGGAGGGTTATAAATGAACAAAAAATTAGCAATATTCACGGCGACTGCCCTCTGCGCCGTTATGCTGTTGGGTTCGATCTCGATATTCGGCTCGGCTTCATATCTCACCTATACCTATTCGGTTGACGGTTTTGATATGGCATCGCCGGACGCTTATACCCCCGAAATCGAAATCGACTCCGTCTATATGGGTCTCGTTGATCTCGAAATCGATAAGACGACCGGCAAGGGTATAGCCCCCCCGATTGACGACCCCCGCGACATTTTCGTTGACCGCAACAAAAATGTCTATATCGCAGACGGCGCCAACAGCCGGATAGTCGTCCTCAACGAATACTACAAATACAAATTCGCTATCAAGGAATTCATAAACGACCAGGGCGTTCCGGACAGCCTCAACACCCCGTCCGGACTCTATGTTACCGTAGATGAGATTTTCGTCTGCGATACCGAGAACAACCGACTCGTCGTATTCGACCTCGAAGGCGAATTCAAGCGCATCATCCACGAGCCGAAATCCGACGTTATGCCGGCGAACAGCATCTATAAGCCCGTCGCCTGCGCAGTCGACTCGACCGGCCGTATCTATGTTATCTCCTCCACCACCTACATGGGCGTTATCTCGCTGAACGCAGACGGATCCTTCGTCGGCTTCATCGGCGCACAGAAAGTTACCGCTTCCTGGTGGCAGATAATCTGGAGACAGTTCCAGACCGAAGAGCAGAGAGCTCTCTCGGTTCAGAACGTATCCACCGAGTTCAACAACATCACGATAGACGAAAAAGGCTTCATCTATGTTACCACCTCCTCGATCGAGGAATGGCAGCAGCAGGGAGCTATCTCATCCAAGTCCGGCGACTATGCTCCGGTAAAGAAGCTCAACAGCTCGGGTGCCGACATCATGCGCCGCAACGGCTTCTACGCTCCTAACGGCGAAGTCTCTGTCCGCGGCGTCGCATTCGACACCAACACCCCCACCGGTGCGTCAAAGATAATAGACGTTGCGATAGGTCCGGAAGGCACCTGGTCGATTATCGACGAGAAGCGCAGCCGCGTTTACACATACGATGCAGACGGCAAGATGCTCTTCACCTTCGGCGACACCGGAATGCAGCTGGGCAACATCAGCTCCATCGAAGGCGTTGCTTATCAGGGCGACAAGCTGCTCCTCCTCGACAAGACCCGCGACAGCTTCACCGTCTATAACCGCACCGAATACGGCGATATCCTGATAAACGCTCTCCGCAACAACAACGACCGTAAGTATGACCAGGCGGTTACCGACTGGGAAGCCATACTCCAGCGCAACTCCAACTTCGACGCCGCATACGTCGGCATCGGAAAAGCACTTTACCGTGCCGGAGACTGGGAAGGCGCGATGAGCTACTACAAATATGCTTACGAGACCGAAAACTACTCCGCAGCTTTCAAGATGTGGCGCAAGGACATGGTCTCGAAGATAATCTGGCTCATCCCGATTCTTATCGTCGTTATAGTGCTGCTTATAACTCAGTTCTTCAAGTTTGCCGGAAGGGTAAACAAGAGAGTTGCCGTCTCCACCGAAAGACGCACTTTCTGGCAGGAAGTTCTGTATGGATTCCATGTAATCTTCCATCCGTTCGACGGCTTCTGGGACCTCAAGCATGAACGTCGCGGCTCAGTTCGCGCTGCTTTCTTCTGGCTTGCTGTAACAATTCTTACCTTCACCTATCAGGCGATCGGTAAGTCTTACCTCTTCAACCCGCACGGCGGATACGCCTCGATCTTCATCCAGACGACGGGACTTCTGGTTCCGCTTCTGCTCTGGGTAACCGCGAACTGGTGTCTTACGACGCTGTTCGACGGCGAAGGAAGCTTCAAGGATATCTTCATTGCGACCTGCTATTCGGTAATCCCGCTGCCGCTGCTTATCATCCCGTCGGTCATTGCGACCCATATGATAACCCTGACCGAAGGCAACGTAGTCACCCTGCTTACCACTTTCGCGTATGTATGGATGGCAATCCTGGTCTTCACAGGAATGATGAGCACCCATGACTACACTCTCGGCAAAAACATACTCACTTCAGTCGGAACAATAATCGGCATGGCATTCATAATGTTCATTATCCTCCTCTTCACCGGACTTATCACCAAGATAGTCTCGTTCATAGGCGCGATAGTGACCGAAATATCGTACCGGTTATAAACGGAAAGAAACAGGAGAAATATTATGACCGATATGAAAAACAAATTCATAAAATTGGTATCCGTCTTCCTTTCCGTGATTTCCGTTGTCGGAGTATTCAGCTCTTTGGGAATCCTGCCGGTTTATGCCGCAGACCCCAAAAAGGGCGAGGAAGAAGAGAAGGAAATAATCGATTATTATACCCAGGTGTACAATACTCCGGAACAGAAGCTCGAAGCCATGGAGCTCAAGCAGAGCAACGACAACTATGAGCTTTACTATGAAAACTATTCCGGAGAAGTCGCCCTCAAAAACAAGAAGAGCGGCCAGATCCTTTTCACCAACCCCTATGACGTAGCCACGACGACCGGCTCAGACGATACAAAGTCTCAGCTGCTCTCGCAGATTATCATCAAATATACCGACAACGATCAGGAAAAGAACTATTATTCTTACATCGAAGCTGCAAAGAGAGAGCAGATCTATGTAAAGAACATTAAGAACGGTATCCGCGTTGAATATACCGTAGGTAAGGAAGAAACCCGTTCCCTCGTTCCGAGGCTTATGGAAAAGTCCCGTTTCGAGGAGCAGATACTTTCCCTTATCACCGACGAGACCGCTCTCAAGAAGATCAGTGCGTTCTATACCTTAAAGGACCCGGATGACCCGAAACTTACGGTTCGCGGTATAAAGGAGCTTCAGGCAACCTTCCCGATCACCAACAAGATGGCTGTATATGTGTTTGACCCCTACGCATCCCAGCGTGAGGTCAACCTCATCGAGTCTTATGTAAAGACATACTGCACCCAGTATTCTTACTCGGAGCTCGACTATGACCATCAGATGACCGAGTATACCGCATCCGGAACCGCGCCTGCGATGTTCAAGCTTGCTCTTGAATACCGTCTCCAGGACGACGGAGTTGAAGTCAGACTCCCGGCTAACGGAATCCGTTTCAACGAATCCCAATATTCGCTTACTTATATCCAGTTCCTGCCGTATATCGGCTGCGGTTCGTATCTGAATAAGGGTTACACCTTCATTCCGGACGGCTCCGGCTCGATTGTCAGATTCGAAGATTTCGCCGGAAAGAACCTTACGATTTCCGGTAAGATCTACGGCCAGGACTTTGCCTATCACGAAATCAGCGGAGCGCATCAGCAGGCGATGAGACTTCCCGTTTACGGCGTCGTTGAAAACGCCAGAGGAACGGTGAAGTACAAGACCACCGAGATGTCCGTTGACGATACCGGCAAAGAAGTCGAAGTAGAAGTCGACAACGAAGCTTCACTCGATGAAGATCGCGGCTACCTCGCAATAATCACCGAAGGCGACGCCATGGCAAATATCACCACATCTCACGGCGGCGCGCTTCATAAATATGCAACAGTTTATACCCAGTTCTATCCGCGTCCGAAAGACAGCTACAACCTTGCCGAATCAATCTCGGTCGGTGAGAACGCAACCTGGACCGTCGTTTCCAAGCGTAAATATACCGGTTCATACAGAATCAAGTATATCATGCTTACCGACGAAAACAAGGCGAAAGAAAACAATATCAAGGATTATTACTCGGTCACCTGGGAAGGCATGGCAAAGGCTTATCGCGATTACCTTGTAAACAAGGGCGACCTTGTCCAGCTCGATCCCGCAAAGACCTCCGGTGATATACCTCTGTATCTTGAGACTTTCGGCGTTATCGATACCAAGACCACGATTCTTTCAATTCCGGTCATGGTCAAGACCCCGCTTACCACTTTCGAAGATATTCAGACGATGACCGATGAGCTTGCCGCTTCCGGCGTAAAGAACGTCATCTACCGTCTGACCGGATATTATAACGGCGGAATGGAAACAACAATTCCGACCCGCGTTAAATTCGAAAGAAAAGTCGGCGGCAACCAAGGCTTCGATAAACTTGTCGACTATGCCAAATCCAAGGGGATTTCGGTATATCCCGACTTTGACCTGGCCTATGTTTCCGGAACACGCCTGTTCGACGGTTTCAGCTATCGCAAAGACGCCGTAAAGACAATCGATAACCGCTATACCACCAAACGCCGCTACGACTCGGTTGAACAGACTTACCGCAGAACCTGGCTTGTTGCCATATCTCCTTCGGTATACACAAAGCTTTATGAGAAGTTCAACAAATCTTTCGGCAATTTCAATCACATGGGTGTCTCGGTCTCGACACTCGGCTCCGACCTGAACTCCGACTTCGACAAGAAGGATCCGTATAACCGCGAAGATACGAGAGAGTATACCGTTGACCTCTTCGACAAGATAAAGGCCGATTACGGCTCCATCATGATCGACTGCGGCAACGCCTATGCTCTGAAGTATGCCGACCATATCCTCAATATGTCGCTTGACAGCTCGCTCTATTATTACTCGAGCCAGTCGGTGCCTTTCATGGGTATGGTGCTTCACGGCTATGTTCAGTATGCCGGAACTCCGACAAACGAAGCCGGCGATATCAAGTATGAGCTGCTGAAGATAATCCAGAGCGGTGCATCGCCTTACTTCCTGCTGAGCTATCAGAACATCCAGAAGCTGAAAGAGGACTGGCGCCTCTCAAGATACTATTCGGTATCATATGAGATCTGGTTCGAAGACCTCATCAAGTATTATAACATTCTGAATGATGCTCTCAAGGATTGCCAGAGCTCGACAATCGACAGCTGCGAATTCCTTTATGCCGAGCGCATCCCGACAGACGACGAAATCGCTGCCGACAAGGCCGAAGCCGAGCTTTTGGCTCAGGAAGAAGCCGAAGCTCTCGCCAAGAAGGAAGAAAAGGCTGCCAGAGCCGCTGCGCTTAAAGAACGCAAAGCTGCCGAAGAAGCTGCAGCATTGGGCGAAGAAGCACCGGCCGAAGAGCCGGCTGCAGCTGAACCTGCCGCTGACGACGCAGCAGCCGCTGCCGACGGAACCGCAACCGACGCTGCCGGCGAAGAAACCGAAGCCGCAGCCGAAGCCGAAGAAGCGGAAGCTCCCAAAGAATACGAGAAGACCAAGTATACAACCGCTCTCGGAACTGTTGCAAAAGTCAGCTATTCCAACGGTGTTGTCTTCTACCTCAACTTCAACAGCTTCAATGTTGCGGTTGAAGGTCAGACCATCGAAGCTCTGCAGTTCATTCGAGTAGGATGAGGAAGGAGCAGGATATACCAATGAATAAAACTGTATCTGCTGCCCCTGCAAAGAAGAAAAGGGGCGCCTCGCTGGCAGCCCGAAAAGCGCGCGCCGGCTGGGTATTCGTACTGCCGTTTATAATCGGACTTATAATTATATACATTCCGATAGTAATCGACTCAATAAAATACAGCTTCAACAAGATAAACATCCTTCAGGGCGGAGGCTACAGCCTTACCTTTGTAGGCTGGGAGAACTATCAGGAAGCTCTCTTCGTGGACCCGAGCTTTGTACAGACGCTGACATCCGGTATCCAGCAGCTGCTGTTCGATATCCCGGCAATTGTCATCTTCGCTCTGTTCATGGCGGTTCTGCTGAACCAGGATATGTTCGGACGCGCCGCGTTCCGCGCCATATTCTTCATCCCCGTTATACTCAACACCGGTCTTGTCGCCCGTATCGACGAAGGCAATACCCTGCTTGAATACATGGAGAACACCTCGGAAACGATTGAAACCGGAACCGAAAACAGCGCGGTAACCGAAATCGTGTCCATGACCGATATCAGCTGGCTCTTCCAGACGATGAAAATCGGCGGCGGCATGGTTTCATATGTTACACAGATGATCAACAACATCTATAACATAATCAACCGCTCCGGCGTTCAGATGCTTGTATTCCTGGCCGGTCTTCAGTCAATCAACCCCGCTATCTATGAATCCTGCGCGATAGACGGCGCGACCACCTGGGAAACCTTCTGGAAGATCACCTTCCCGATGGTCTCTCCGATGATCCTCGTTAACACCGTCTATACCGTAATCGACAGCTTCACAAGCTCAACCAACCGGGTTATGACATACATCGGTGATGTTTATAACCAGGCAGGAGGAAACGTTGTAAGCTCGGCAATGTCGTGGATATACTTCCTCATAGTTATCCTGATAGTCGCCGCGATAGCAGCAGTGATTTCCGGATACATCTTCTACCAGAGACGTGATTAAGGAGGAATTATAAATGAATAACACGGCTGCCTCCGATACCAAGGTCCGCAGGAGAGCAAAGGAAGTCTATAATACGGACTACGAGAGAACGTCAAAATGGGAAAGATGGAAGATTAAATATCTTAACGTCGGTTTCCTCGGTCATGTGGTCTTCGTTATCTTCCGAACCGTATTCCTTATCGGTATCTCCTATGTCATCCTTTACCCCTTCTTCGCGAAGATTTCCTCCTCATTCATGAGCCGGAACGACTTCGTCGACGTTACGGTAAAGCTGATCCCGCGTTATCCGACACTCGATACCTACCGGGCGATTATCAACGACAACTTCTACTTCCAGGCCTTGTTTAATACGACGATTCTGTCGGTATTCTGCGGGTTTGTCCAGACGTTGATCTGTACGATTATCGGCTACGGATTCGCGAAATTCAACTTCAAGGGCAACAAGCTGCTGTTCTTCATCGTTATATTTACGATGGTAGTACCGCATGAAACGCTTCAGCTTTCGATGTTCATGAAGTTCCGCTACTTCGATATCTTCGGCATATTCAACCTCCTTGGCGGCGGCGATATCAAGCTGTTTGGCAAGGTTCTGGGACACCTGCCCAAGATTCTCCCGTTTACCTCGCTCAACCTCAACAACTCTTACTGGCCTGTTGCGCTCCTTTCCCTCGGCGGACTCGGCTTCAAGAACGGACTTTACATCTTCATGATGCGTCAGTTCTTCAAAGGCTTCCCGAACGAGCTTGAGGAATCCGCATACATCGACGGCTATTCGGTTTACCGCACCTTCTGGTCCATCATCATCCCGAACTCCTTCACGATGATGATCACCATCTTCCTCTTCGCTTTCTCCTGGCAGTGGACGGACGACTTCTATACCGAAATCTTCTTCACCACAGAGGGAATAAAGCTGATGCCGGACGTGGTCGCGGTTCCGAAGTCACTCGATACGCAATATGCCGGTCAGAACCTGTATGTTGCGGCGATAAGAAACACCTGCGGACTCATGATAATTGCTCCGCTGATTATCGTTTACCTGTTCTGCCAGCAATTCCTTGTACAGGGAATCGAGCGTTCGGGTCTTACCGCAGAATAATCCTCAATATAAAGGCACGGCTCCGGCCGTGCCTTTATTGTTTACAGCGGGATATTTCACGTCGTGATTCTTGACAAACGGGTAGGCGAGTGATATAATATATCAGTAAAACAAACTCCAAAAGGAGCCTTTATGTCAGAAAAGAAAAATAAAACATATACTCTCGTTTTGCTTTTTATTTATCTCGCAGTGCTTACCTGGATTATCCTGTTTAAGCTCGGCTTCGGTTTGGATTTGGGATATCTCCGCGGAATAAACCTGATTCCGTTTCACTATGACATCGAAACCGCGGGTCATTTCGCCGAGATAAGAGACAATGTAATTATCTTCGTTCCGCTCGGGCTTTACCTCGGACTTCTCGGAGTTAAACCTTTGTTTTCGATTGTTTCCGGCTTCGCCGTCAGCGCCGTACTTGAACTCCTGCAATATATCCTCGGCGTCGGAGTAACCGATATAACCGACCTGATAACAAACACCCTGGGCACCGCGCTTGGAGTGCTGATATTCGCCGTCTTAACGCTGATTTTCAAGAATCGCCCGAAGCTCGAGCGCGTATTGAGGATCCTCGCCACGGTAGCAACTCTGCTTTTCCTGGCATTTGCGGCTGTCGTATCAGCTTTCAACAGCTGAATATAAGATTTCAAAGTACCCGAAATTCATTTAAATAAATGAGGTAATAATCATGAATGTAATGCTTCCGCCAATGGGATTTAACACATGGAACACCTTCGGCGCCTCTATAAACGAAAAAGTCGTTATGGAAACCGCCGACGCGATGGTCTCAAGCGGCCTGCTCGAAGCCGGATATAAGTATCTGGTCATCGACGACTGCTGGAGCGAATACGAGCGCGACACCGTGACCAAAAAGATCGTTCCTTCTAAGGAAAAATTCCCGAACGGAATGAAATATGTAAGCGACTATGTCCATTCAAAAGGACTGCTGTTCGGAATGTATTCCTGTGCCGGCGTCCGTACCTGCGCTGACTATCCCGGCAGCTTTGACCACGAATTCCTTGATGCCGAAACATTTGCCGAATACGGCGTTGACTTCCTCAAATACGATTTCTGTTTCAAGCCGCAAACGGCGAACGGTCCGATGCTGTACCGCCGCATGGGCATGGCGCTCCGCGCCTGCGGTCGCGATATCCTCTTCTCAGCCTGCAACTGGGGTGTAGATGATGTTCACAGCTGGATCCGCTCGACCGGAGCACATATGTATCGCTCTACCTACGACATCAACGACAGCTTTGAGTCGTTCACCGATATAGCCGGAAGCCAGATCGACAAACTCTGCTATTCGGCTCCCAACTGCTTCAACGACATAGATATGCTGACAATCGGTATGTACGGCAAAGGCAACGTCGGAAGCACCGGCTGCAACGATATCGACTATAAAATGCAGTTCGTCCTCTGGTGTATGTATTCAGCCCCGCTCATGATCGGATGCGATGTTCGCAATATGTCCGACGCCGCAAAAGCGCTGCTGACGAATAAGGATCTCATCGCAATCAACCAGGATCCCGACGTTCGTCCGCCGTTCGTGGCGACGACTCACCCGTGGAACGACCGCTGCAAGGTTTTGGTAAAGATGCTCGCTGACAACGAATACGCCTTCGCGTTCTTCAATATGAGCGATCACAAAGCCAAAGTGCCGCTCTACTTCTTCGACGCCGGCGTTCCCGCTTCATCCGGATACGGATTTGAGATGACTGACGTCTTCACCGGAGAAAATATCGGAATCAAGAGCGATTATATGTGCCCGGTGGTTGACTCCCACGAAACTCTGCTCTATCGCGCAAAACTCGTAAAGATATAATCCGATATGCCCGAAATGCCCCGCTGCTCCGTTTGCGGCAAAACGCTTATTCAGGATGAAATCGGTCTTACAAGAAAGCTGATTTCCCGCGCCGTGACCGAATTTCTCTGTTTTGACTGTCTCGCGGCGAAATTCAGAACCGACGTTCCGCGCCTGAAAGAGATGGTCGAATATTTCCGCTCGCAGGGCTGTATGCTGTTCAACTGAAAAATAATAAACGGCTCAGACCGGATTTCCGGTTTGAGCCGTAATTGTTATTTAAGATTTATCAGACGTTTTCTTCCCATGCAGCAAGAGTTTTATCAAGAGCCGTCTGAGCCTTTGTTTCAGCAGATGCGAACTTTGATGCAAAGTCGGTGTTGTTTTTGGAAACGCAGTTGCTGAATGCGGAGAAGAGTCCGCCCCAGCCGTAGATATATCCGAGGTCCCAGCTGCGGGAAGCAAGGATAATGTCAAGCATATCTTCCGACTCGACGTCGCGCATGAACTTTCCTTCAAGGCAGATGTCATAATAAGCTCTGCGGAGGGTGTAGCGGGATTTGGCAGCGATGGCTTCGAGGATAATTCCGGCGCGTTCTGTGTCGGCGCTCGAAAGCGGAACCGAAACCATGCATCCGGTGGTGTGAACGAAGTGGCTGTAACGATCCTGAGTTTCATCGGCCTTCGGGAAGGGAATGACACCGAAGTTTGTCTCCATCGCGCGGAGACGGATGATGCACTGCATAACCTCGCCATAGAAGAGCGAATGTCCGTTTTCGAACACCGGCTGTAGCTCGGTAAGGGGGTCTGACATTGAGAATTTATTGGAGCTTAAGTTAAATGCGATGTTAGTATCGCACATTATGACATTTGCCTTTTCAATGATATCGACAATTCTATCGGTATCCATATCTATATAAGGAATATCTTTGTCATCTTTTGAAGTGGTCTTCAGATTGGCACCGAAGAAGAGACCCTCAATGGAGGAAGCGTGTGTCGCAAATCCGAGACGGTCGTCCTTCGGAGATATGACGCCGTCGCCGTTAAGATCGGCGGAAACAGTTTCCATATATTCGATCATCTGATCGAAGGTCCAATTGCCTTCCTTTACCTGATCATATATACCGCTGATCTTGAAGTCCTCGGCTATCTGCTTGTTGAACATAAGGATCCATGTGGCGTCGTTGCACATGATGGATATGTCGCCGGTGCAGAAGTAAAGGAGATTGACCATCGAAAGATCCTTAACCGACTGCTGATCCCACCAGGGAGCTTCAAGGTTCAGATAAGGAATGTCATGCAGATTATAAACAAATCCCTGTGTGGCAAGAGTCGCGGATTGGCTTGTGTCTGCCATGAATATATCGTAAGTCTGATCTCCCGCCTGAACCGCTTTCTTCGCCGAGCCTCCGGGATCGCTGACACCGGCTGCGGTTATCTCAACGTTGTATTTTTCGTTGATAAAAAGGTTGCGGGAGAAAACCGAGTCGTTTACCGGATCGCCGTTCTCTTCCTCGGCTCCGATGTCCTGCGATTCCCACTCGTTGAATGAAGGTCCGCGGACAAGGAAGGTGAATTTTTCGCCGTTGCAGTCGTATTCCGGAAGCTCCGGCTGCAGCTCGACTTCGGCGGTCGTTCCGTCTGCCGAGGCGTCGGTAACATTGGCGTTCGGCGCTGTCGTGATTGACGCCGGGTTGCCTTTGTCGCTCTTTCCGCAGGAAACGGCGAAAGCAAATAGCATGGTTGCCAACAGCATGGCGGCAATGATTCTCTTTTTCATAATATCCCCCTTACAAGGTGAATTGATTGCTTATTAACGAAATGTTTGCTTTGTAAAAAGCTCTGTAACAATATGCTGTCGTAACGAATATTATACCTAAAAAATATAAAAAAATCAAGTCTGAAATTAAGCGTTGTTTTTAAAATGACTTAAAACCAAGAAATTCTCTGTTATATACAAAATGTGAGCCGTAAAACTATGGAAAATTACAGGATAGAAAAACCGGAGCGCAAATTCATTCCGGCGTTAAAAATACTTGCTCTCAGAACCATTGATGGATAAGCGGCGAGCCGCTGTCGTCATACTTTATAAGCAGCTCGTGAACATTATCATTTAAGAACAATTCCAGCTGAGTCTCAAACCCGGGGGAGAGGTCAAGCAGGCGCAGCTCATCCAAGGTGACCCAGAAGTTTTCCCCCTCATCGCTCTGCGTAAGCTCGCCTTTGAATTCTGATGTCGAATAGTAGAATATCAGTTCGTTGTATCCGGTGTCGGCGTTTGTCCAGTGGACGATGCCGCAGAATTTAAGTTCGCTTATAACAAGCCCGGTTTCTTCGTATACCTCGCGAATTGCTGACTGTTCGAGGCTTTCTCCGTTTTCGAGATGCCCTCCGGGGAAAGCAACTCCGCACCAGCTTTTCGTTCGGCGCTGTGCCAGCACCTTTCCCGCGGCTTTATCCTCGACCATTACCATATTGGTAACGACAATTTCAGAAATAGCCATTTACAGCTCCATGAAGTTTAAGTAGCACTGCCAGTCTTCCCGGCTGAAGAAATGCGCTCCGTGCCTCATATGGAATCCGATATCTCTGCCCATAAACCGCTCCCCGGTGTCCGGACGGCGATCCGGGAAATCGGCGGGCTTCATGCCGAGCATACGGTAAACTTCGTTTGCGAGGAAATATGACATATACTGCGAATATGGGTCGGCCCAGGTGTCAAGTACCGCGGTTCCGCCGTAAACGTGTCTCGGAGCGACCGCTGCGACGAGCATATGCTGGTCAAAGGGCATTTCTTCTTCCCGTCCGCGGTATTCCTTATATTTCTCGTTCGACCAGACAGGGAAGGCATCCGTTATATGCACTATTCTCTCGCCGGTCTTGCCACGGGTGACGGCGTCGCCGGAGCAGCCGCTGTCGTTGACGAATACATATTTGAAGCGTTCATCCTGAGCGCCGCACCAGAGCGAAGTCTTGCCGAGTCTTGAATGGCCGATGCAGGCTGTCTTTCTTTCGTCATATCTGCCGAGCGACAGCGCGAAATCAAGCGTCCTCGACATCGACCAAGCCCACATTCCGATCTTCGACCAGTCGTATTTTTCCCGCGGATATAGCGGTCCGACGCCGGATTTGAAGTCGTCGTTTGCGTCTTCGGCGACGTCGTTGTAGTATATCATCGCGACGGCCGCGCCGCGGTCGGTTATCTCCTCGACAGGCATATACTCGTCGGGAGTCTGATCGCGGAAATTGATCAGTATAAACAGCGGCTTTTTATTCCCGCCGTAGGGAGTGTGGAAGACAACCGGGAAGCTGAAGCTGACATTTTCCGCGGTATCACGGACGGTAAGGGTGTATTTCTCGGTCAGCACCTTGTTTGCGTAGTCGTCTTCGCGCTTGTATTCGAGCTTTCCCGTGACTTCAAACGGCCCGCGCGGTGTATGGCCGTATTCGTGTTCCTCGAAAATGCGGAGGATTTCTTCGCGGCGCTGAGGCCAGTTTTCGGCGGTCACATCCCGCCCGTCGGCGAACTTAAGTATCGGCGGCAGATTCAGCCGTCTGATTTCTTCGGATATAGTCATTATATGCTCTCCTCAAAAAAGCTCTT
>JAAZGC010000247.1 GCA_012511425.1 Clostridiales bacterium
GGCAGGCGCTGCTTATTTCAAGCGTTTTTTGTGTTTTGGCGTCTGTTTTCGTCAATGTGTTTGCCAAAGAATTAATGGGACTCTTCATAGATACATCGGCGCACGGAGCTGTTGTCGAGACAGGTATCCGATACCTGAGAATCGAAGGAGCTTTCTATGTGGGCATCGGAGTTCTGTTCCTGTTATACGGCATATATCGCGGTCTTGCGAAACCGGGCATGTCGGTGGTGCTTACGGTCATAAGTTTTAACGCTGTTTTTGGTGATAACCTTAAATTCCGCCCTTGTTTACAAGCACCCTCAACTTCGATTCGGGACTTACAAGCTTTCCCGCCGTGATATCGTCTTCCGTGATTTTCGCCATCAGTATTTCACGCTCGGTATACCTTTCTCGGTCGTAAATTATATAGATATTGCCTTCTTCATCTTCGGTGACGTCGGGATAAGACACATTTTCCCTCTCGTCGATCATCAGAAAGCCGTGCCAGGTTTTGCCGTCATCGTCTGACAGCATGGCTTTAAGATTGCTGCGCCCATATCCGGCAATGCCTCTGTTTTTATCCTGAACGGCAAAATCATGATGATTGACAAGCAAAAGCCTGCCGCTTTTCAAGCGCCGGATATGGAATCGCGAGCAGGGACCGCCGAGTCCGCTGTCGCCTATATCGTACCATGTACAGCCTTTGTCATCAGAAAACCCCTGTCCGATTCCGGTCTTTGCTCGGATAAGCATCCATAGTCTGCCGTCCTTCAATTCGACAATCATGTGCTCGTCAATGCTTCTGTGCTCGTAATCGGTATGACCGATAAGGGAATACGACTCGCCTTTATCCGTTGAACAATACACATTCGAGAAACGCTCTTCGGGCAGATAATTGTATTCCGAAGAACCGACATTCCAAATCGAACAGCAGGCAAGCCACTCGCCGGAACTCAAAATCACCGGCTTATTCATCATAATGCCGTTTGCAATGCGTTTCGGCGCCGAAAATACCGTTTTGTCGGCATCGGGATCATCGCACACAGCCGCCCATACACCGATGCGGCCGTCAAAAAATGAATAGCTCTGCGCATAGAACAGCCAGAGTCTGCCGGTATCGTCAATCCACAGGCACGGGTCGAAAACACGGCATTCGGGAGTCGGAGCTTCAACAACCATGTAAGGCTCTCCGAAATCGGCGTCATAGCTTTCGCCTTTCAGCAAAACCACGAAATTCCCGCTTTCCTCGCCGGACATACCGCCGTAAAATGTCACGAAAAATCGTCCTTTTGAAGTTCTTTCTATGCCAGGTATCCCTTGAAAATTTCGGTTTCGGTTTGCGAACCGGCAGCCGGGATCATTCTTTACGGGTTCATAAATAAACCTCGCCGGCAGTAAAGCGTCATCTTTATGTTCAGCCATTTTTACACCTCGTTACGATAGTTGTTTAAACATTCTGTTATTCCATTGTACACATATACCGGGTATTTGTCAAGCATTATATTTAAGTGTATGACTGAACCGCTCAATTAATTCCGCAATGACATCAACTGTCAACAGCGGAACCTTCCCGAACGAGAATATCGTTTCAAATTCTTGACAGCCTTTTCTCAATGTGATATAATGCAGAAAAGCGATAAAAAATATCTTTCGAATATATTTTACAGGAGGTTACTCATATGCTATACTGCGGACTTTACGAAGTGGATATCACCCCCGCGCTGGGAATGGAAATCCCGGGGCACTTTAACCTGCGCCCCGCCAAAGGCATCCTCGAGCGTCTGTATGCCCTTGCCGCGTATTTCGAGAACGACGCGGGCGGGAAAGCCGTTATTGTCACCTGCGACGTAATCGGCATATCCGACGAGCTTGCAATGAAGACCCGAGCGGAAATCGCTCGTGATCTTGATATGCCCGCGTCATCCGTTATGCTCTGCGCGACGCATACGCACTACGGCGGCCCGGTCGAGACCTGGGGAGATTTTGTCCATGAAAACTCCGTCTATATCGATTTTTTAGGTTCCCGGATGCACGACGCCGCCGTATACGCCGCGCAGAACAAGCGCCCGGTGCGTATCGGATACGGCAGAGGCTATGAGAATACACTCGCGCACTACCGCGACTTTATTCTCCCCGACGGCTCCTATGCAACCAACTCCCATGTCCCCGGAATGCGCGCTTTTGGCGAGATAGACCCGGAAGTCGGAGTGCTTCGCATTGACAACGCCGACGGCTCTCCCTACGGTTTGATTGCCAACTACGCCTGTCACTGTGACAGCGTCGGCGGCGTATCGCTCTTCTCCAGCGACTATCCCGGCGCGATGCGCGACACCCTGCGCAAAACCTACGGCGCCGATTTCATGCCGCTGTTCGTCAACGGCTTTTCCGGCAACATCAACCATATCGACTTTGAGCACGGCACCTCTTCCGAGAAGGGCTACTACCGCCGGATGGGCCGCATCCTTGCCGGCGAAGTAAGCGAGACTTATGAGAAGATTTTTCTATCGGATGACGAAACAATCTGCGGAAAAGACGAGCGCTTTACGATTCCATCCCGCCTTCCCGACGCCGAAACCCTCGGCTGGGCCGAAACCGTGCGCCCCGAAGACGGCATGATCGATAACTTCTATGCTTCGGAGGCAAAACGAATGGCTGCCGAAGGTTCAAAGCCCATTCCGGTCACCGTGCAGGTGCTGAAGATCGGTGACATGATGATCTACGGAATGCCCGGCGAGATTTACGTTGAGTTTGCCAAGATACTCAAAGAGCGCTCACCCTCCGCATACACGATGACTGCCAACCTCGCCAACGGAAGCATAGGCTATGTCGTCATCCGCGAGCTGCACAAAAAGGGCATTTATCCCGCGCGCATCTGCAGTTCCGCTAAGACTCAGCCGGATGCCGGATACGAGATGGCAGAAAGGCTGCTTAAGCTCGCAGAGACGCTGTAATTAAAAGTTTATAAATAACGA
>JAAZGC010000248.1 GCA_012511425.1 Clostridiales bacterium
GCGAGCTCTGACTTTTGATTTAGAGTTGACCGATACATATTTCCAGATCAATCCCTTAACAAATCCGGCAAGCATCGCCGAAAAAGTCAGGAAAGGGATGTAAGCCCCGTCCGGCTTGATAAGGTATCCGAGCACCTCGGAAAGACCGGAGACAACAGCACCGTATATCGGCCCGAACAGGGCAGCCGGAAAGAAGGTAAATACTCCGGCGAAGCTGATTTTCATCCCGTTTCCGCCGAATATCGGCACGGGGATGCTGATAAGGCTTTTGATTACGAGTGCAAAAGCCAGAAACATTGCAGTCAGAGTGATCTTTGCGATTGTTTTGGATGCAGCGGTACTTATCTTGCCGCCGGCCTGGTTTACCTTTTTGTCCATGAAAAAACCTCCTGAATGTGATAACGAAATATTAATTCCTGTTTGTCACATATCGGAGACGAGCTGATAAAAGCGGCAAAAACCGCCTCATCCGAAGCGTATCTGATACGCGACAGCGGGATGCGGGCTCCATACCGCAAACATGGTTTGTTTTTCGTCCGGCGGTCAACTCCCCGTTCCTCCGGCACTTAACGCATGAAGCCCTACTCTGTGGTTAGATATTCAATTTTAGAGATTTGCTGTTCAACCGGCGCCTATATCGGTACCGGTTATTTTTCTGAATTCCGGATTTTCTTCGGCGAGCCGCTCCGCAGCTACCGCCAGCATAAGCTTTATGCGGTTTTCCTGATTAACCCTTGTGGCTCCCGGGTCGTAGTCAATCGGAACAATATTTGCATCGGGATAAAGGCTTCTGACTTTTCTGACCATCCCCTTTCCGACGATATGATTCGGCAGACATCCGAACGGTTGAGCACAGATGATATTTGAATATCCCTCACGGATCATTTCAACCATTTCCGCGGTCAGCAGCCAGCCCTCTCCCATCTTGCTGCCCCACCCGATTATGCCGTCCACGAGCTGCTTGAGCTCGTGATAAGGAAGAGGAGCGATAAATTGTTCGTATTTTGATACCGAATCAATAAGTATCTGCTGTATTTTATTGAGGTAATCGAGAAGAAGCTTCGCAACCCGATATTTTAAGTAACTGCCCCCGTAAAGCTTATAATCCTCGATGCGGTTATCAACTTTGAACAGAATGAATCCCATAATGCCGGGACTCATTACTTCACAGCCCTGATCGTGCAGAAACTTTTCAAGATCATTGTTTGCAAGCGATGAATATTTGACGTAAATTTCGCCGACAATTCCGGTTTTGATTTTAGGTATCCGTTTAACCGGGATTTTGTTGAAATCAGCGGCAATCAGCGCCATATTACGCTTTGCTTCGCGAGCCGACAAACTCTTTCCTTTGCTGAAATCGGAACAGAGGCGTTCGACCCATTTATTTACAATCTCGGCGCTGTCGCCGGTATTAATTTCATACGGCTTTACCTGGTTGTCAAGCAGCATCAAAATATCACCGTAAGCAAGCGCAGCGACGGCTTTTCTTATCATCGGAACAGTAAATCGGAAGCTGCTTTCCTTTTCGAGCCCGGAAAGATTCATCGAAAGAACCGGAATGCTGCCGTAGCCGGCATTATTAAGAGCCTTGCGTAGCATATGAATATAATTCGAAGCTCTGCATCCGCCGCCGGTCTGAGTTATCATAACGGCGGTTTTATTAAGGTCATATTTACCGCTGTTCAACGCATCTATCATCTGACCGATGACTAAAAGCGCCGGATAACAGGCGTCGTTGTGAACGTATTTAAGTCCTTCGTTCACAACCGAAGCTCCCGTGTTGGTAAGCAGTTCTATATTGTAGCCATGTGAAATGAAGACATTAATCAGCATGCGGAAATGTATTTCCA
>JAAZGC010000249.1 GCA_012511425.1 Clostridiales bacterium
TTTATAAAGCCGTCCGTAATACGCCGCAGCAACGATCGCCGAAATGCATATCAGCGTCAAAACTATCAGCAGAACCGGACTTCGTTTTCTGTTTTTCAAATCTTTGTTCTTTCGGGGGAAATTTTGAATTTCCCTTCTCGGCATATTATTGCGATTGCTTTCTTTATTTTACTTCCCTGCCGTTTATCCAGACTTTTTCAACCATCGAAGATACTTCGAGCGGGTCGCCGGAGATCAGGGAGAAGTCGGCGTCCTTTCCGGGCGCAAGCGAACCCACACGGTCGTCGATTTCAAGTATCTTTGCCGGATTTATCGTTATTGCGGCAAGTGCCGAATACGGCTTAAGTCCCTGCTTTCTTGCATATCCCGCACAGATCGGCAGGTAATCGAGCGGAGTGACGGGGTGGTCAACCGTGATGCCGATAAGCACTCCGGCGGAATCGAGGATGCCGGCGTTTTCAAAAGTCGAGTTTTTAAGCTCCGGCTTTGAGCGGTCGCTCAGGTTCGGACCGACGAATGCGCGGACGCCTTCGGCTGCCAGAGCATCGGCTATCAGGTGGCCTTCGGTGCAGTGAACTATAACATATTTTAAGCCGAATTCCCGGCTTATTCTTACTGCGGTAAAGATATCATCGGCGCGGTGGGCGTGAATATGGGCGGCCAGTTCACCTTGCAGAACCGGAACCAGAGCGTCGCATTTGAAATCAAAATCCGGGGCTTCCTTTTCCGAGTATTTCTTTGCTTTTATAAGCGCTTCGCGGATTACGGCGGCGGTTGCCATTCTCGTTTCGGGGGTGCGGCCTTTTCCGTGATACACCCGTTTCGGGTTTTCGCCCATAGCAAATTTCATTGAAACCGGAGCTTTGACGATCATGTCGTCGATGCGGCGTCCGTATGTTTTTACTGCGGCAAACTGCCCTCCTATCGGGTTTGCGGAACCGGGACCGGCTGCAACGCAGGTCACGCCGGCTTTATAAGCATCTTCAAAGCAGCGATCCATCGGATTTATGCAGTCGACAGCCCGCAGAAACGGAGTAACGGGGTCGGTCATCTCGTTTACGTCGGAGCCTTCAAAGGTCAGGCTGTCTTCGATGACGCCGATATGAGAGTGGCCGTCGATAAATCCGGGATAGAGCCCGGCGCCTTTGCCGTCAATGATTTCACCGCCGCCCGGATAATCGCCTTCGCCGAGAGCAATGATTCTGCCGTTTTCAAAGCTCAGCCACCCGCGGCTGATTATTTTATCCTCGCCTTCCATGGTATATATCTTAACGTTCGTAATCGTCATTTCCAGCACTTCCTCCGGTTTTAAAACAATATACTGTATGATATCGCCCGGGAATCATACAGTATGATATTAAATTGCTTATGTCAGCTTTGTTGTTTCAGGCTCTGTTTTAAAATGGGTGCGGACTGTCATATCCGGAAAATTGCCGGCTAAAACCGCACTGTGCGAAAACAGAGAAATACAGACGCCGGATTTTACTTTATAAGCTCGTTATAAAATATGATTTCGTCCGGCATACGAAGCCCGAGTTTTTCTCTGGCTACATTCTTTATATATTCATCGTCATAAGGACGGGCAAGCTGATCCGACAGCTCTTCGACATCGTCCTCATATTCTTTGACCTGAGCTTCAAGCTCGGCAATTTCTTCAACAAGGTCGTTTGACTTGAATTGAAGGTTGACTATCATGCCGAGGCAAAAACAGACAAAAGCCAGCGCGGCGGTTCGTACAAAGACGTTCTGCCAGGCCGGATGTGAACTGTTTTCAATTTTCGCTTTTTTTTGAAGCTTATCAGCCATTTGAATACCTCTCAGCCGATAACCTCATACATTGAGGAAGCATCCGCCTTCAGGGCATGCTCCTTCACGTCGGCCACTCTTACCTTAAGTGATCGCCCGCCGAAACGGATCTCGATTATATCGCCCTCTTTTACGTCATAAGAGGCTTTTGCGGGGCGGCCGTTAACGGTCACGTGGTCGTTGTCGCAGGCGTAGTTTGCGACGGTGCGGCGTTTTATTATTCTTGAGACTTTTAAAAACTTATCTAATCGCATCTGAAAAATGAAACTCATATCGATCCGCCGACGTTAAACGGTTCTGCCGCAACAGGCGGCGGATACGATATTTCGTCTGAACGGGAAAATTACTTGTTGACGCTTTCCTTAAGATTCTTGCCGGCAGAAAAGGAAACACGCCTGGAAGCGGGAATCTCGATATTTTCGCCTGACTGGGGGTTACGGCCGGTGCGGGCAGCGCGCTCTTTGACTTCGAATGCTCCGAAGCCGGTAATCTGTACCTTCTCACCGTTGGCAAGAGCTGCGGCGATGGCGGCGATGGTCTCGTTGACGGCGGCTTCGGAATCCTTCTTTTTAAGACCGGCCTTCGCAGCAACAGCTTCAACGATGTTGGATTTAGTAATCATGATGGGTTCACCTTTCATATATTGAAAATAATAGAATATTAACGAGCCCTGCGGCTTGCTTACTATAAGTATATCATCTTTTATGCCGTTTGGCAATAGTTTTCTTCGAATTTCTTGTAAAAATTCGATTATTTTTGCTGTTTTCAGGGAATTTTTAAGCCGAAACTGCGTTTTCGGCGTTTATTCCGGCTTTTTTGCCTCGATAAACCTTTCGCAGGCTTCGTAAAGCGCCTGCTCCGGCTCGATTCCGCGGCGGCGGGCGGCGGCCGCGGCGGTGAAGAGATCCTCTCCGATCCTGAATTCAAGCTCATCTTCGGCAATACCGTCATAGCGGTCGAGTCCCGGAGTTTTGGGAAGTTCCCCGGCTTTGTCCGCTTTGCGGGAAAGTTTGGCGGCACGCATCAGCGAAGGCAGCGTTCTTGAAACATCATCGAGCTCTTCGAAAAGTGTTTCGTTGCCGTGGCTCTGCTGCTTGATGGCATCCCAGTTCGTGAGAACGTTTTCGACTCCGTCAACTTTGATTTCTCCGAAGACGTGCGGGTGGCGAAGGACGAGCTTTGCGCAGATGTCGCTTACCACATCGTCAAAGCAGAAGCCGTCTTCATCTTCGGAAATCGCGGCGTGAAAAACGACCTGGAGCAGGACATCGCCGAGTTCCTCGCGCAGATGCACCGGATCATCCGAGTCGATCGCGTCCGCCGCTTCGTATGCTTCTTCGAGCATATCGTTCCGAATCGATTTGTGAGTCTGCACCCGATCCCACGGGCAGCCGCCCGGGGCGCGAAGCAACTTCATTATCGTCAATAGGTCATTAATGTCATAGCTTCCTTTTGATGCGAGCTGCTGCTTTTTTAAGTTCATTTCTTCATTTGTCATATGATTATACCACCAGATTTGCCTTTTTCAGCAAAGCGTAGATCTTTTTGCCTTTTGGCATCAGTTCGAGTTCTTCTTTTGTCAGCGTCTTCATCAGAAGTATTGCGATAATGTATACAACCGCGGCGCCGCAGATGGCGGCGAGGACTGCGATTCTGCCGGGGTGCAGCGCCGTGAAGAGGCGGTGGAAAAGTATCGCGGATGCCGCACAGAGAGCGGCGCCGATAAGCGGTTTTATAAGCGAAACAAGTATCTTCATCGACATTCCGACGTCTTTTTTAAGGAAATAGAAGTTGCAGGCGGTGATGGTAAGGTAGCAGACAAAAGTGCCTATCGGGGCGCCCTTGATGCCTATCGAATGCTGACTTACAAGGACGGCGGACAATAACAGTTTCACAACCGATCCCAGCACCATTGAAATTATCGGTTTTCGCTCAAAACCGTAAGACTGCAGGATCGCGTTGGTTATCGACAGAAGACCGACGAACAGCGCGGCGGGGGCAAGCAGGGTAAGCAGCGGCGCCGCCATTTCGGCCGAGGATGCGCGATAGAACATTTTGAGTATCGGTTCCGACATCGCCGCCAAACCCAGCGCACAGGGAGCTATTATGATAAATACCGCGCGTATCGCCGCTCTTGCCATCTGAGCCGAACCTTCCTTGTCTTTTGAAGATATCGAAGCAGTGAGCAGCGGTATCAGCGAATAGGAGATAGGATAGATAAGCACGGGGGGGAGGTTGAACATCGGGATGGCTTCCGAGGTGTAGTTGCCGTATATCTCAATGGCTTCGGTATGTATGAAGCCAGCGCTTTCGAGACACCTGACGATTATTGCGCCGTCAAGCAGTGAAGTAAGGGAAGGCATAGATGCCGCAAGCGTGATCGGTATCGCGATAACCGCAAGAGAGGTCAGAAGCTGCTTAGGCGTCTGCATCGGCATAGAGCTGCTTTCCGGAGTAAGATATTCCGCGTCGTATACGGTATCTTTGAAATCGAGGCGGGCGATCACTAGGAAAACCATGCCGCCGAAAGCGCCGATCGTAAGTCCGGAAATGGCGAGAGCGGCCACCGTCGGGAGCGGGAATCCGGCTTTAATTCCGTATACGGCGAAGAGGATACCCAGAATCATCTTTCCGAGGGCTTCGATAATCTGCGACACCGCCGTCGGGAGCATATTCTGATAGCCCTGGAAATAGCCGCGGATGCTTGATGAAATGCAGATAAAGAACAGAGTCGGGGCGATGGCTATGATGCACCAGTCAATCTCCGGAGACGCCATCATCCGCGCGAACATCCCGGAGCCTATCATCATGACCAGCATTCCGACAAGACCGATGATGACAAACATTATAAGGGATATCCGGAAAATCCGCCTGACTTCTCGGATATTTCCCTTTGCGCGGCTTTCCGAAGTCAGAAGCGAAACAGCAGTCGGCAGTCCCGATGTTGAAATCTGATAAAACCAGACATAAATTACATATGTCAGGTTGAAATAGCCCATTCCCTCGTCGCCGATAATATTTGTTATCGGTATCTTAAAGAGCAGGCCGATTATTTTAATTACGATGTTTGAAAAGGTCAGGATGAGCACGCCGGAGAAAAACAGCTTTTTCTGGCTTGACGCCACGCCTTTTGCGTGGTTTGTTTTGATCGCCGGGCTTTTGTCAGCCGTCATAAACGTTTCCTCCTCATTTGAAATAATTTTCGGATATCTTCTTCATGTCGGCTTTTATCCGTTCGATATCTATTTTTGTAAACTCGCCGTTTTCGTAAAGTATTTCGCCGTCACATACGGTCAGGCGGACATCCGAGCTGTTTGCGCTGTATACCGCGGTGTAAGCAGGATCGAACGACGGGATATTGTTAACGGTGTCTGTGTCGATGAGGATCAGATCGGCTTTATTCCCTTCCGATATAACTCCGCAGCCGTCACGGCGCTGCGCCGAGGCTCCGTTTTCCGTTGCCATTTTAATGACCGATTCGGCGCTTATGATGTCGGCGCGGCGCTCCGCTCCTTTGTGCAGGATGGCCGCGACATACATTTCTTTCATTATGTCGAGGGTGTTGTTCGATGCGGCGCCGTCGGTGCCGAGCGCGACGTTGACACCGAATTTAAGGAATTTATTCAGCGGCGCTATTCCGGAACCTAATTTGAGATTCGAAACCGGGTTATGCGCGACGGTGACGCCGGTGTTTTTAAGTATTTCTATATCTCCGTCCGATACGAAGACGCAATGCGCCGCAACCGTCGGACTTTCAAAAACTCCGCAGAATTGCATGAATTCCGCCGGGGTCATATTATGCCGTTCAATGCAGGCCTGATGCTCGTCCTCGGTTTCAGAAAGATGAATCTGCATTACAGCATCACGGTTTTTCGCTTCTCCGGCAAGATAGCGGCACATCCGCTCGGTGTTGGTATATTCGGCGTGAAGCGAAAGGTCGACTCGGAGGCGGCCGCTGCCTTTACCGTTATATTCATCGTAAAGCTTTAAGGCTTCCTTAAGTCTGTCGTCTTTGGATGGGTCGGCGTCGGGGTCGAAGCTGACGACGCTCCTGGAAATATTCGCCTTCATCCCGCTCTCGAGAACGGCTTTTGCCGTTTCTTCACAGAAAAAGTACATATCGGAAAAGGAGACGATACCGTTTTTGATCATCTCGGCGCAGGCAAACCTTGATGCGGCATATACCCTCTCGGGAGTCAGAAGCTCCTCGGCGGGAAAAATCCGCTCATTGAGCCAGCGGGAAAGCGGCAGCTCCTCGCCGTATCCGCGGAAAAGGGTCATCGCGGCATGGGTATGAAGGTTATAAAGTCCGGGCAGCATAAGGCAGTTTTTCCCGCTTATCACCCGGTCAAAAGGTTTATCGGGGCGTTCTGAGCCGATATATGTGATTAAATCATCTTCGACGGCGACGTATTTTTCACCGTAACCGTATACATACGGCCGGTCAAACAAGAGCTTTGACATTCTGGGTTCCTTTGATTTTACAGGCTTGCGATAACGCTTTTTATAATCTCCCCGAGTCCCGACGCGGCTTTCGCGCCGGTTTTCAGCACTTCGGCGTCGTCCGGAACGGCGCCGGATACTCCGGCTGCCATATTGGTAACGCAAGATATTACCAGCGCTTCAATGCCGCAGTGAGCCGCCTGAATAACTTCGGCAACCGTTGACATTCCGACAATGGTCGCGCCTAAGAGACCGAGCATACGTATCTCCGCCGGGGTTTCATACTGAGGGCCGCTCATATAGCCGTACACGCCGTTGTCTTTGAGCGGAATTCCGGCGATTTCAGCCGATTCAAGGGCGAGCGCGGCGAGACGGGGACTGAAAACTTTCTGCATATCAAAGAAGCGCGGACCGAGTTCTTCGACATTGCGGCCGCGGCAGGGGGTATCCTGCGCGAGCTTTATCTGATCCCGCACCAGCACCAGATCTCCCGGACGGCAGGACGGAGAAATGCCGCCGGCGGCGTTTGTGATGATGAGATTTTTGACTCCCAGCAGCTTGAAGACGCCGACGGGATACGCCGCCTGCCACATCTCCCAGCCTTCGTACCAATGAAATCGGCCGTTCATTATATATGTATTATGTCCGGCTATTTTGCCGCAGATAAGCTCGCCCTTCTGATACCATACCGTAGAGACGGGAAATCCGGGTATCTCCCTGTAAGGGATAACTTTGGGGTCTTCCGCCGCCGATGCGAAGGCGTCAAGTCCGCTGCCCAGAATAACTGCGGTATCGGCTCTTCCGGCGATTGATTCTATATAATCGGCGCTGGCTTTATAATCTTCAAAGCCGGCGGGGGTCATCATGTCTTTCATTTTGCTTCCTCGATCGGGAGTTTTATTGCTTTCGGGTTTCCGGCTTTTAGGGGGTCAGAAATTCTTCTATCTCGTCGTAAAATCGCATGAATTCGGGGGAACTTTCGTCCATTGCGAGATATTCGTACGGATATTTCGGCATGAAAACCCGCTTCATCGGCGGCTTTCCGGTTCTTTCGCTTATATGGCCGAAACCGGCGATTTCTCCGCGGCGGCTCTGGTCGATAAGCTTGGTGACAGCTCCCGCGCCCGCGGCGAAAATACTGTGTATCTCCTCCATGATATATATGTTATATCTGCCCTCGTGGCCGGGGAGCGAATATCCGGTATTTTCGTAGTTGCCGACGGTGTTTTTCTGCCGATACATATAATAGGGCAGGTAACCGGAGGTTTCCGACTTCAGCTGAGCGTAATCGACGCATTGACCGACATCTCCGCCTTCTCTGTCGAAAAGCTTTCCGCCCCAGCTGAGAAATTCCGACGAGCGCTTTACGCAGAAGGTGTGATATGTTATATTCTCGGGTCTTAAATCAAGTATCTTTTCTACGGTATTCGAAAAATTATAGAAATTATCGCCCGGCAAGCCGCAGATTACATCGGTGTTAATTGTTCTGAATCCGATTTTCCGAGCCGTTTCGTATGCTTCGTAAAACTGCTTTACCGTATGTCCGCGGCCGATTTCCGAAAGCAGATCATCGGAAAGGGTCTGCGGGTTTATCGAAATGCGGTCTACTCCGTAATCGCGCGCAATTTTCAGTTTTTCTTCGGTTACGGTATCGGGTCTTCCCGCCTCAAGCGAAAATTCTTCCGCCCCTTCGCTGACAAAGCAGCGTTTTGCGGTTTCAAGCAAGGTTTCGAGCTGTCCCGCCGTTAAAACCGTAGGGGTTCCGCCGCCTATGTAGACGGTGCGTATGTTCATGCCGAGGCGCTTTATCAGCTCCGAAAGCCTCTCCATATCGCGGCAGAGGCGGTTAACATATTCGGGAATCAGCGACAGCAGCCGCGGAGTTGAATAAGAGACGAAAGAACAGTATGCGCATCTTGTCGGACAGAAAGGTATGCTTATATAAACGGAGCAGCTTTTTGTCTGGTTCCCTGAATTTTTAAGTATCTCATATTCGCGCGCGGCAACGTTTGTTGCAAGCGCCGCTTTTTTCGGATTGACAAAGTACTCCTCGTTCATAAGGGTTCGTATCTTGTCCCGTTCCATTCCCTTAACTATGAATTCTGCAGCGATTTTCGAGGGTCTTACTCCGGTAAGTATCCCCCACGGCGGCATATACCCGAAAAACGCCCGTCCCGCTTCAAAAAAAGCGGTGCCTACCGATATTTTGATGTTTCTTTCTCTGCCGGAATGTCCCCCGTCAAGCGGGGTACGGCTGATTTTACGGGTGGTTTTGTCTTTATATTGAATTTCGACACGGGAATATGCTTCGTTTTTTTCGTCATCCGCATCCGACTGAACCTTCACCGCCGGTATATCGGCGGATGGGGTTTCATCCGGCGGAAACTTCGCGCCGGGGAAGAAAACCATGCAGAGGGTCTGAACATAGTTTCTGTTGATACCGGAATTGCCGGTAATCTCAAGGATCATCGCGAACTTTCCGCTCCTTTACTTTTTTATTTTAAGGTCATTCGAGTCAATTATTATTGTCACCGGTCCGTCGTTTACAAGAGACACCTGCATATCGGCTCCGAATTCGCCGCGCTCGACGCGCAGATCTGATTTTTCGAGCTGCTCCATAAAACGCTCGTAAAGCTTCTCAGCTCCCTCCGGACGCATTGCGCCGAAAAAATCCGGGCGGTTTCCGTGGGAGCAGTCGGCGCAGAGGGTGAAATTGGATATTACAAGAACGGCACCGCCGACATCGGCAAGCGACAGATTCATCTTGCCTGCGTCGTCTTCAAAAATCCTCAGCCTTGCAACCTTTCCCGCAAGGGCGTCGCATTCGGCTTCGGCATCCGTCCCCGCAACCCCCAAAAGCACAAGAAAGCCGATCTCTATGCTTCCGGCTGTTCTGCCGCCGATTTCGACCGAAGCCTTCTTAACCCGCTGGATTACTGCCTTCATTTCTTCTCCCGCTCATCGATCTTGTAACGTCATAAATTCCCGAGATCATTTTGATCCGGTTGACTATATTCGCGGCGTTTGCGACATCTCTTACGCTTATGGCAATGTCGATCCGCACATTTCCGTCGTTTGTCTTCGGCATATTTATGCCGGATACCGCAACCTTCATTTCGGCAAGAAGCGATGTTATGTTGAATAGAAGAGTTGTGCTCTGCCTTGCGGTAATCTGCAGCATCACCGTATACCAGTCCGGCTTCATCGATGTATCCCAGCTGACCGAAACGAAGCGTTCTGCGCCGTCCGGCGACTCGCGGTTCTGATTTAAATTCGAGCAGCTGATGTTATGCACGCTGAGGCCGTGACCTTTGGTGATGAAGCCGATTATCGGGTCGCCGGGTATCGGATTGCAGCAGCGGGCGAGTTTTACCTCAATCGAACCGCCGCCCTCGATACCTTCGACAAATATACCGCTTAATGACTTCTGCGGCTTGGGCTTCGCCGGGAAACGAGGAATCAGAGCAGTCTGCTCCGCTTCCGCTTTGATAAATTTATCATATTCGTCCCGGATCTTCGGAGTCAGCCGCGTAGTCGACAATCCGCCGTATCCGACGGCATTGTAAAGGTCGTCGAGCGATCCGTTGACTCCGAGGCGCTTGGCGACTTTATTCAGAATCTCGGTGCGCTGCGGCTCTGTCAGAATATAATTGAAGCGGCGGAATATTTTGTCGATCTCGTTCTTCCCGATGACAATATTATCGGCGCGCTCTTCCTTTTTGAACCACTGCCGGATTTTAGTCCGCGCTTCACCCGTTTTAACGATTTTAAGCCAGTCGCGGCTGGGTCCTTTTGAGCTTTGAGATGTCAGAATCTCGACTATTTCGCCGTTCTTTACGACGCGGTCGATCGGAACGATGTTTCCGTTGATCTTTGCGCCGACCATCTTATTGCCTATCTGGGAATGGATTGCATAGGCAAAGTCAATCACCGTTGAACCTGCCGACAAAGGAATGACGTCGCTTTTCGGCGTGAAGACAAAAACCTCGTCCTGAAAGATATCAACCTTGAGCGCATTTATGAATTCGTCCGGGTCACGGGTCTCGCTTTCGTTTTCGACAAGCCTGGAAATCCATTCAAGCTTCTTGTCTACTTCATCTTTGGACGTTTCTCCGGATTTGTATTTCCAGTGCGCGGCGATGCCGTATTCGGCTATCTGGTGCATCTCCCATGTCCGTATCTGCACTTCAAACGGAATGCCGTCGCGGCCGATGACTGTTGTATGCAGCGAACGGTAGTTATTAGCCTTCGGCGTCGAGATATAATCTTTGAAGCGCCCCGGCATGAACTTGAACATATCATGGATTGCGCCCAGAACAAAATAACACTCGGGTTCGGTGTCGACTATTATGCGGAGGGCATAAAAGTCGTATATCTCATCGAAGCTCTTATTCTGAAAATAAATTTTGCGGTAGATCGAATATACCGTTTTGACCCTTCCTTCGAGAGAGAACTTAAGACCGCCTTCGGTAAGCTTCTCGGCGATTGAAATACGGGCTTTTTCAAGGAAATCGCGGTTTTTGCCGTATCGGTTCTCGATATCCTTTTTCACCTCGTTGAAGCCTATCGGGTCGAGATAGGAAAGCGAGAGCATCTCAAGCTCCTGACGGATGCGCTGCATACCGAGCCTGTGCGCAAGCGGGGCGTAAACATGCATCGTTTCGTGCGCGGTCAGACGGCGCTTGTACTCCGTCTTTGCGTCAAGGGTGCGCATATTATGCAGCCTGTCGCAGAGCTTGATAAAGATGACGCGGATGTCTTTCGACATTGCGAGGAACATCTTGCGCAGATTCTCGACCTGCTGTTCTTCTTTATCTTCGAACGGAACTGTCACAAGCTTTGTAAGGCCGTCGACAAGGGATGCCACTTCGGAGCCGAATTTCTTCCTGATAAGCTCGATATCCACCTTGCCTGCGCAGTCTTCGACCGTGTCATGGAGAAGAGCGGCGCAGATGGAATCGGTATCAAGCTCAAGCGAAGCAACTATTTCTGCCACTGCGATGGGATGGTAGATATATTCTTCCCCGCTTTGGCGGAATTGTCCCTTATGCAGCTCGGCGGCAAAATCATATGCACTTCTTATCTTGCCGAGATCGTAATTTTTCCCGGTTCGTATAAGCATCTGCAGCAGATTTGTTATAGGCGTGTATTGTTGGTCATCCATATTAATTACCAAATAAACTCAGGGTCTGTTAGGAAGAGGGCAGCGAAAATATTCTCTATCTGAGCTTCAGCAGCCTTCTGTATATATCCGAACGTTCGAGACTGATTTTTGAGCCGACGTTATTCAGCGAAAAGTCAAGATATTCGCAGCAGCCGCTTAAATCCGGCAGTTCGACCGGAGCCGCCGCGATGATTCCGGTCTCGGATAAAATATCTATAATAAAACGAACCTTTGCATAACAGGAACCGCCGATGCTGCGTTCGATCGAGTGAAGGGAAAGTCTTTCCCTTCCGAACCGCACCTCTCTTCTGATATACACATAAGCATTGACAAAATCCTCGCGAAGAGGGATGACAGAGTTCCGTTCAATGCCGGGAAGAATATCGGAATCGGGATTTTCGGAAATCGTTTCGTATATTTCGCGCTGGCAGCTGAGTTCCTCAAGATACGCACGGCAGGGATACATCTGACGGACGATAAGCTGAACCGACTGGATATTCATGAAGTCATTGACATCAAGATTGAATACTATGTCGGCAAGGTCGCCCGCAAAAAAGTCGAGTTCATCTGCCGGGATTCCGAAATAAACCGCGGTGAAGCGGACTCCGTCCTTTTCGACGGTCAGGCGGGTATGGCGGTTTGAGCCTATCGGAGTTTTTTCGATAATCGCCGCGTCCCTGACGATGAATACCGGAGTCGGGTTTGCCACGCCGTACGGCTCGAGCAGATACAGCTCGTTTGCCTGAGACAGAGTAAGGTCTGCGGCGCCAAGCTCGCAGTCGACGACCGTGCGGGTTGTGATTGCAGCTGTGTTCAGATTTGCTCTTGCGTAATCGTTTATCCGCTGCTTGAATTCTTTGATTCTGCCGCGGTCGATCGAAAGTCCGGCGGCAAGCTCGTGGCCGCCGAACCTTATAAGGCAGTCGGAGCAGCTGTTCAGCGCTTCGACAAGATTCATGCCTTTTACTCCGCGACCGGAGCCTTTGCCGGTGTCGCCGTCGAAGCTGATCATTATCGCCGGAAGCTTATATTTCTCGGTGATGCGCGATGCGACTATTCCGATGACACCCTGATGCCAGCTGTCGTTTTCGAGTATTATTACAAGATCGCGGTCAAAATCAAATTCCGACTCAATTATCTGCTGAGCCTGCTCTGCGATATCGTTCTCGAGCAGCTGGCGCTGACGGTTTGTTTCGCACAGCTCAGATGCTATCGCCTGCGCCTCGAATTCGTCTTCGGTCAAAAAAAGTTCCACAGCTCTTGTTGCCGAACCGATTCGGCCGGCGGCGTTAATCCGCGGCGCTATCGTATATCCGATGGTAGATGATGTCATCTTTCTGCGGCGGCGGGCCTTTTTCCCCTGAGATTTTTCCGGACCGCCCTGAGCTATATCCAGAAGAGCCGCCACACCCGGACGCGGATTTTTGTCGGTAAGCGCCATGCCTATCGAGACTATAAGGCGGTTTTCGTCGATAAGGGGCATTACGTCGGCGACCGTTCCTATGGCGATCAGATCGCCGTAGCGCATTATTACGTTTCTGATGTAATTTTCCCGCAAACCGGCTTGTTCATTCAGCTTCTGCTCGATTCCGCACAGCAGTTTGAACACAACTCCGACTCCCGCCAGTTCTTTGAAAGGGTAGTCGCAGTCGCTTCGCCGGGGATTGACGACGGCGCAGGCATCGGGCAGAAGCATCTTCCCGTCGTCGGACAGACTGCATTCGTGATGGTCGGTGATTATGACGTCAAGTCCCTTTTCCCGCGCGTATTCGACTTCGTCGGCTGCGGTTATTCCGGTATCGACGGTTATCATCAGCCGGTTTCCTTCCGATATAAGGCTGTCTATAGCGGAAAGATTGATGCCGTATCCCTCACCTTCGCGGTTGGGAATATAATAGCCGACATCGATGCCTTTGTCTCTGAGATACATGCACAGGGTGCTCGTCGCCGTTACGCCGTCGACGTCGTAGTCGCCGTAGATTACCACCTTTTCGCGGTTTTCTTTTGCTTTGAGGATGCGGTCAACCGCTTTATCCATATCGGCCAGAATGAAGGCGTCGTGGAATATTTCAACCTCTTTTTTGAGAAAACGGCTGCAGCTCTCCTGCGTTTTCATTCCGCGGTTCCAGAGAAGCGACGCCGTTACGGCGGTTATGCCGAGGTTTTCGGAAAGTGATTCGATTTCGGCTGAGTGTTCTATGCGGGGGTCAAGCAAATCAATGAAGCTGTCGGTCATATCCGCCTCACCGCGCTTTCGGAAGGGCTGCCGTCTTTCTCGTAGGGTCCCATTTTATCGATCTGCACGATATGAATTTCAAGGTCTTTTGATGAAAAGAGTCTTGTTATTATCACCGTTAAAACAAACACCGCGAGGAATACGCCGACCGTTACAAAAGACGCCGCCGATTTGTTCCAGACGGCGGATGTGATGATATACGCCGCCGCTCCCGCGATTATCGGGAGCAGAAAGGCCAGAAAGGAATACAGCAGGATGTTTTTTGAGGATGTTTCGAGAGTGACTTTGTCTCCGGGATGGGCGCCGATGTCGTTTTTAACGACTGCGGTGATTGTTTTGGCGCAGCCGAGACAGAATGACTGCTGTGCGCAGTGACCGCAGGCATCCTGTCTTACGACCGCTACTTTCGCGGTGTCTCCGGAAACGCTTTTAACGATGGCTTGCTGTGTCAAAATATATACTCCGTTCAAAA
>JAAZGC010000031.1 GCA_012511425.1 Clostridiales bacterium
GCGATAGTTTGACATCGGCGCGCGCATATAGACGAAGAACCAGAGAATTCCCTTGCATCCGCAGGCTGCGGCGGCGCTGAGCTGCCAGCGCAGATCGTCTTCGTTCGGTTCGCGGTAGCGGTAATGGCCGACCGAAAGCAGCGTCGTCCAGAGAGGGAGCTTCGCGGCTTTAGCTGCGTCGGAGTAATACTTCAGGTTGAGGAAGAAGTGGTTGGTGCCGTCCTCTTCCGGGTTCATCTGGGTGTAGCAGTCATAGCAGAGCATTTTGAATTTGCCGTTGTCCGCCATATGGGATGCCCATTCGGAAAATGTATCGAAATGAAGTATCGACTGCTCTATCCCATGCCAGTAAGGCAGGAAGTTGATGAAAGGGGTGAGCTCGGGAGCGATTTCGAGCTGGATTTTATTCGCAATTATGCAGGACTGAAAGTCTTTCTCGGTCGACGGCTCGTCTCCGATATGAAAACCGATGGTCGCCGGGTGACGCCCGAAATCTTCGCAGGCTTCGGCAAAGCGTTTCCGATATTCTTCGGGGTTGTCCGCAGCTCCGTACCACCTGGCGCGGGAGTCGCAGATAATGGCTTTAAGTCCATTTTCTTCGCAGGCATCGAGTATATCGAGCATATCCTGTTTTTTTGAATGAGCCGGATTGTATTCCGGGCTCATCGCGAAGCTCATTCCGAGGTCTTTCCAGTCAAGAACATCCTTCTTTTTAAGGTCTCCGGTGCTTGTATAGTTCCAGAAACCTATCGGATATTTTTCCATAATGAACTCACTCCTTCGGTTATGAACGTTTTTCTGTTTATATGTTTTTATCAGCCCACGCCGTATTCTTCAGCCGGGAGAAGGTAGATTGTATAGTTTTTGTTGTTGCCGGGATATGCGTATTCTTTTGTTCCGGATTTGTCCATGAATACCGAGTAATAGCCGTAAACGGCTTCATACGGCAGATATTCCCAGGATTTCGGAACTTTTACGATGTGGCGGCTGAATTCAAGTTTGCCGTCGTCGTTGTATTCGCCGATAAGCACGGTCACGATGCGGAGTTTCTTGCCCCACTCGGCAAAGAGATCGAAGAGCGGGTCTTCGTTGTCCATCTCGTCGTAATACGCGTAGATGGTGCCGGAAGTGTAGTCGGAAGTGTAGTCGGAGCTGCCCTCGTCATCTTCGTAATCTTCGGCGGGGGTGTAGTAATAGCTGTAGTAGTATGAGTTTTCGATTATCTCGAATGTATCGCGGTCAATAATATAGGCGTCGCTGTTGTTTTCGCCGTAACCTTCTTCGTAATAATCGTAATAAGAGCCGAAATGATATTTATCGGCGGATTCTCCCGAGTAGCTGACTTCATCGGCGCAGCGGTCTTCTACCAACGAATAATCAAAGATATCATAGTCGTCGTCGTCTTCGAGAAGCGAGGAGTTGACCTTGATCACGCCATCTTCGTCTTCGTAGAAGTCGAAGCCTTTGTAATGAGCGCTGTAGGAGTCGTAATAGTCATCCTCAAGCGTGCCGGAATAAGCGATATAGGAAAGTTCGCCGTTGTAGTCAAGATAAAATGTGTCTCTTATCGTGCCGTCGTCATATTCGAGATGGTAGAATATGTTGTCGTATTTATCGAGCAGGACCGACAGGCGGTTCGCTTCGGTGATCTCGTCAAGGTCATATTCGATCTCGGTTGAGGGCAATTCAAAATCGGACAGAATATATTTGGGGCGGATAGCTGCGCTCAGTCTTGATGTGGAGCGCTTGTTTTCTTTAAATACGAAAGTAAAATCATAGCAATAATAGCTTTCGTCTTCATCGTTGAACAGCACATAATAATATGCTTCGACCTCATTGTCATCGGAATAATCGATCTCGAAGTCTTCTTCGTCGGAGCCGTTGTATTCATCGATGTAAGACCGTCTGAACGGGAAACTGTATGTTTCGGTTCCGTCCTTCTTTTCTACTACGACTTCACCGTATTCGATCATATCGTCGGTCGGAGCGATAAATTTGGAGCCGGGATTGAAAACTTCCTGAGCTGCCGAAACCTGATCTTTCGTCAGATACTCGGCGCCTTCGTTTTCATACATCCACTGCCAGTACGATGTAACGGCATACCAAATAAATGTAGTGTCGCCGAGGTCGACTTTTTCGTAGTCGGTGTATCCGGCGAGTGCGGAGGAAAGCGCGAAGGCATAAGGAGTGACATACTCAACAAAGTCATCCTCGCTGCCGGCAAAAACGGCTGCGGTGCAGTTGAAGAGCATCGCCGCTGCCATCAGAATCGCAAGCAAGATCTTTTTGTTTTTTCTCATTTGTTTTTGTCCTTTCTGTTTTCACGGAGATTTTATTTAAAAAAACTCTTTTATATTATGCAAAAACCGATGCGGCAGGATATTGCGAAATGCCGCTGTTTTAAGTATCAGTTTGATTCAAACGGGAGAAGATAAATCGTATAACTTTTGTTGCTGCCGGGATATACGTATTTTTTTGTTGCGGCTTTATCCATAAATACGGCGTATTTTCCGTGATAAGCCTCATGCGGGAGATATTCCCAGGTTCCGGGAATCTTGAAAGTAAAACGGGTGTATTCAAGCTTGCCGTCATCCCTGTATTCGCCGAAAATAACGGTTACGGTTCGAAGCTTATTCTTCCAATCGGCAAGGGGAGAGAACAGATCCTTGTGTTCTTCTGTGTCTATTTCATCATAATAAGCATAAACGGTTCCGCTGTTATAATCGAAAATGCCCTCTTCGGCTTCGATTTCATATTCGGCTTCGGTAAAGTAACTTGTAAAATACGTTTTTTCGACAACTTCAAAAGTTTCGCGGTCGATCACATATGTGTCGCTGTGATATTCGCCGCTGCCATGAGAATCACGAGAAAAATCTTTTTGTTCTTGCTCATTTGTTTTTGTCTTTTCTGATTTTTTCGGGATATTCCTTGTAAAATGCCTTGTCGTTCGTCCGCTTTTATTATATCTTATATAAATATGTTTGTCAATCCTTTTGCGAAAATTAAAAATATCTTTACACAAATTCAGTTTGCCGACGTTTAACTTTTTTTGTTCTGTTCACCAAAACGGCGCAAAAAAACCGCGGAACATACAAGTCCCGCGGATAATGACATATAGCTGCGGCAATGTTAAATCAAGTTACGGAGTTTTCTGTCTCAGCGATTTAAGATAATTCAGTTTGTAAAGTTATCGAAGTATCCCTGTATCAGTACTACCGGGGTTCCCTTGTCGCCGCTGCCGCTTGTGAGGTCGCAGAGGGATCCGATAAGGTCGGCAAGCTGGCGCGGGGTGGTTCCTTCGGATGACATTTTTCCTTTGAGCGAATTGTCCTTTTCTTTGATGCTTGCGGAAATCGCCTCTTTCAGCTCGTCGCCTTTAAGGTCTTTGAAATCATTATCGGCGAGATATTTGAGCTTTAGTTCGTTGGGAGTTCCGATAAGTCCCTCGGTAAAGGCCGGGGATACCACCGGGTCGGCGAGTTCCCAGATTTTGCCTTTCGGATCCTTGAAAGCGCCGTCGCCGTATACCATTACTTCGACGTGTTTTCCGGTCGCATCGGCGATCTTTTTCTGAATTTCTTCGACTATCGGCTGGCAGCTTCGCGGGAAAAGCTTGACGCTGTCTTCCGTAGCTTTATTGGAACCTAAAAGACCGTAGTTTTCGTTATGGCCGCTGCCGTTAATCGATTCGGTAAGGATATCGTCGAGCCCGAGGACGATCCTCGCTCCGCCATCCCTGAGAATACGCTTGGTGCGGGCGCGGGTATGAACATCGCAGGTAATCACGACATCGGTATAGTCAAGTATCGTTTTGGGACGGTTGGCGAAAATGATTTCGCATTCCGCGCCGCATTCTTTGATTATTTCTTCATAATATCCGACATAGTCGATTCCGGTAAATTCATGTCTGACAACTCCGAAGAGCTCGCGATAGCGCTCGAGAGTGAGAACGTCGCTGTACGGGTTGACATCGGTTGCATCGATCATATCGAGGCTGACAAGCTCGTTTCCGACTTCGTCGGACGGATATGAGAGCATCAGAACTATCTTCTTTGCGCCTTTGGCCATTCCGCGCAGGCAGACGGCAAAGCGGTTGCGGGAAAGTATCGGGAAAATGACCCCGACGGTTTCGCCGCCGGTTTTTCTCCTGACATCTTCAGCTATATCATCGACTGTGGCGTAATTCCCCTGCGCGCGGGCTACGATAGACTCGGTCATGGCAATGACATCGCGGTCGCGGAGCTCAAATCCGTCGAACTCCGCCGCTTCAAGTACCGCTTTCGGAACGAGCTGCGCGAGATCGTCCCCTTTGCGGATTATCGGACAGCGGATACCCATTGAAACAGTACCGACACGGCGCTCTTTTTTATCCATTTTGATGAGTCCCTCCTGAAATTGATCGGGCGCGGCTTTTCGCCGCTCCGCAAAAATAACAATTAATTATATCTTATTTTCCCGCCGATTTCAATGTAAAATTGATGTATAATCATTAACAATTTTTCATTCGGCGCCGCCGCTCTTTTCGTCATCGCGGTCGAGATTTGACAGAAGAGCTCCGTGAAATTCCGGAAAAGCGCGTTTCAGATTCACTATTCCGCCTTCTCTGCGAGTAAAGCAATGTTCCGATTCTCCTTCGAATACTTCATTGCCGCCGCTTGTCATTTTATACGAGAGCTTCATTCTGACGCCGGTCGCAAGCGACAGTTTCACCGCAACTCTGACTTCTTCGGGAAAGACCGCCGGCTTTATATACCTGCAGGACAGCGAAACCACCGGCGATACCACACCGACCTTTTCAAAGGTTTCAAGCCCGAAGCC
>JAAZGC010000250.1 GCA_012511425.1 Clostridiales bacterium
CCGACTCCTCGGCGAGTACCGATATCTCCGGCCACAGGCGGTTCAGAGCAGAGACTATAACGGTGTTGCTGCGCTTATCGGCGGCGGTGACGGGAGTTTTGTCGTCCTTGGTTTCGATGTTGAAGTCGTCGCTGCCGTATATCTCCATGATAGCCGCTCCGGCTTCGACAGATATCCGGCAAAGCTTTTCAGCTGTGTCTTCCGCATCGAGCTGCAAATCCAGAATCTTTGACATGACTTCGTCCGCGCAGGAGTCGACGGATTTTTCGGAGGTATCAAGGACAACTTCCGGCGAAAGCGGTGCATCAAACGGCGCGTCGATGCCTGTGAAGTCTTTTATCTCGCCTGCCAGCGCTTTTTTGTAAAGTCCCTTCGGGTCGCGCTCCATGCAGACTTCGAGAGGAGTTGAGACATGGCATAAAATAAACTCGTTTTCGGCTGAAACTATCTCTCGCGCAAGCTCCTGAAGCTCATGTGTCGGGGTTATCGCCGACACAAGGACAATCAGTCCGGCTTTTGACATAAGCGATGCAGTTTCGGCTGCGCGGCGGATGTTCTCCCGTCGGTCAGCATCGGAAAAACCCAAATCCGAGTTGAGACCGTGGCGAAGGTTATCACCGTCTAAAAGATAACTTTTGAAGCCGTGCGCGTGGAGCTGATTCTCAAAAGCCTTCGCAACCGTCGTCTTTCCGGAACCGGAAAGACCGCAGAACCAGAAAACGCAGGGTTTCTGACCCATTTCCGCCTGCCGCTGAAACGGTGTGACGGCATCCTTTGTATAAAAAATATTTTCTGACATATATTTACTCCGGAATCAGTTGTCCGAAAGGCTTATCGGAGACGACCAGGCTTTTCTGCCTTCAAAATCGGTGATTTCGAAGCGGAGGAAGGTTTCGTTTGATTTGAAGCGGTATTCCGCTTCGTTTATCGGCAAGGCGTTTCCTTTGGCTTCACTGAATACCCGATCGGCTGACCAGACTGCGTCGGAAAAGAAGGCAACTTCGAGGGCGTCGGTGCATTTTACCTTTAAGCTCTTTTTATCGGCAGAAAACTCATAAGAAAAACGAGGTCCCTGGCTTGCGTAAAAATCTCCGCGCTCAAGGGCGGCAACGATATGCCGTCTGTCGAGGACGTCGGTTTTTAGGTAAATAAAACTTTTGCACTGATCCCCGTCGTAAAAATGCGAATCATCGGTTGAAACCACCGGGATCAGCCGCCCGCGGGAGGAAAGCATATCGGATATCAGCGATGAATCGGGGCGGACGTTATGCGGCTTGTCGGAAACGGAGTTGTATATCTCCAGCGCACAGATGTTTTCAAGAGGCAGAATCATCTCGGAAGTGTTGAGAGACCATGCGGGATGCGCGAGTATCGCGGCGCCTCCGCTGCGGCGGATCTCATCTATCATCTCCTGCGCGCCGATGCCGCGCTTTGATATGTCGATTTCCTTATCCATCCCGACGCCGACGATATGGAAGATACCGTCAAGGACATTCGGAGAATGATCAAGCTCAATTCCGGGAATCGTCAGCAGCCGATCCGACTCGTTGTCGGGAGACTGCCGCCAGTGGTCGGTCAGAACGAGGAAATCATAGCCGCCGTCGGCGTAAATGTCGATAACTTCTTCGGGACTCAGCCTGCCGTCGCTGCGTTTGGTATGAGTGTGGATATTGCCTTTGTACCAGACGAAGCCTTTTTCATCGGTATACATTTTATATTCCTCAAATATTCGGATAATTCAAGGTACATTATAACATATTTCCGATAGTATTTTCAACAGCATAATGTAAAAATTAACAGCTCTAATATTCAGATAATATGTGAAATATTATACAATTTGAAGACAAAATTTCCGCAGACACCGGACGATGCCTGCGGAGATGGTATAGTTTGTCGTTTTATGCGTCAATTCGGCGTATCAGCCGAACTTATAATACTGCTGTATCGGGGCGAACTGCTTCTGGGTCTTGCTTTCCATTTTTGCCATAACCGAAGCGATGTTGTCTTTGTCGCTTATTATCAAGCTGCAGAGACTGCCGTAAATATCGCTTCCCCATTGACCGAGGTCATAGAATTTCGTCGTGAAGATAAGCTCGAGCATCTCGGCGGATTCCTCGTCGCGGGTGCCCTTGGTAAGAACGTTTTTGTCAATTACCGTGGGAAGTATGGTATCCTGTGAGTAAAAGCCCATGACGTTCATGATAAGTCCGGTATCTTCGAGCGCCGTATTCGTCACCGGAATTGCATAGCAGGAGCCGGACGCCGTGCTGTAAAGGTCGAAATATTCGGTCTGGGATTCGTCGTATTTCGGGGACGGGATGATGCCGAAGTCATCCTCCATCTCCTGCCGCAGACCGAAGACGGAGTTTACCTGATCTGATCCTACAAGTATCTGACCGTCGCGGAACATCTTGTTTGTTTTGTGGTTGTCGATCTCACGGTCGGCGATGACGGTCGTTTTGATGCTTTTCGCGGTCAGATTATTTCTCATCCGCAGGAAAACATCCATCATCTTTCGCTTTGATTCAATGTGACGCTGCCGTCGGAAGCGATCTTGAGAACCCCTTCGCCGGAACCGGCAAGCAGCCGGTTAAATACGCCGGCGTTTTCGGTGAAGCCGTATGTGTCGTTTGTGGTGTATTTTCCGTCGCCGTCGACGTCCGAGCCGTAGGAAGTCGCAAGCTCAAACAGCCTGTCGAGGACCCATGTCCCGTCGCGCACCATCTGATAGGGGTATTCGATGCCGTTGTTGTCACAGAGGACTTTATTGAAAAGCAGGATGGATATCGAAAGGTCGTCGAGATAGTTGATGGCGCCGCTGACAAAATACAGCGAATTGCTGCCGAGGCTGTACATCTCTAATTTTTCGCCTTCCCACCATGCGTTTTCAAGCCCCAGTCCGGCTATATTATTGAGCTCATAGAGGTAGCCGTTTACCGAGCAGAGATACATGAACCACATCGAGCAGCAAAAGGCGTCATAGGGACAGTCGCCGGCGTTCATCATCTTCTGTATCGTCGATAATATATCGACCCAATCGCAGATGTTGGTGCCCTTAATTTTCACGTTCAGAGCTTCTTC
>JAAZGC010000251.1 GCA_012511425.1 Clostridiales bacterium
ATATCGTCCAATGATCCGTATTGTATCTGACCTCGATAAGATGTCGTTCTTCCGAAGTCAGGTGTTGACCTTTTCGATGCTCTGTGGTATAATTGTTTTGGTCCATAGTGATGATTCCTTTCGAATTTGTTGTTTGGTCAACTCAATTCTACCATAGAATCTTCGCTATGGATATACTTTTTTACTATTGCATCTTCATTTTACAATCTGCGTAAAATATAATTAAGTTAAACCACGAAAGGAATAAATATGCTAATTAATGAACAGACAGCGCGAATCATCACGGAATACACATCCCCATTCAATCAGCTTGAAGTTAACGCAAGGGTAACTTTCGAAAGCAAAGAGCTTTTTTTACCTGCATTCTGGCGCGGAGGTGAATACTGGTCGGTGCGGATGAGCGTAAAGCCAGGGGTGACTTATAAAATACACTGGGAAGCGGAGACTGTCGAAAAGGGTTTACCGGAACCGATTTTTGATAACCCCGATACCGTCTTTACCACGAACGAAGCGGTTGAACCTCATCCGCTTACTGCTCACGGCAGACTCGGAGTTTCATCCGACGGGCATTATTTCGCATATGAAGACGGCACGCCGTTCTTCTGGCTCGGCGACACCTGGTGGAAAGGTCTTGTCGGCCGATTCAGCTTTGAAGATTTTAAGGAACTCGCCGATGACCGCAAAGCCAAGAATTTCAGCGTAATTCAAATAGTCGCGGGAACGACCTGCGATGAAGCTCCGTTTGACATTACATCGGAAAACGAAGGCGGTTATTGCTGGAAGCCGGACTTTTCGGAAATCAACCCCGTATATTATGACTTCGCCGACCGGCGGATCAGCTATCTGTGCGAAATCGGTCTGATGCCCTGTATACTTTTCTCGTGGGGATATCATATTTCGTTTACCGGATTTGAGAAAATGAAGCTGTATGTACGCAACATAGTCGCCAGATATGCCGCATACCCCGTTATCTGGGATGGCTGCGGAGAGATTGCCATGCCTTATTACATGAGCAAAACTCCGGACGAAGACAGAGAGAGACAGAGGCGAGAATGGACGGAAATTCTTGATTATGTAAGGCAGATTGATCCTTATCACCGTCCGGTCGGCACTCATCCGAGCTATTCCGGCAGACGAGAGGTTACTAATGACGATGCGGTTGATTTTGATATGCTCCAATGCGGTCATCGTATCGAAGATGTCGCACTCAATGCGGTTCGCCAGACATCCGTCGGATATCATAAGCTGCCGCATAAGCCCGTCTTTGTTGCTGAAGCGGTTTATGAAGGACACATGATTGTAAATACCGATTACCACCAGCGGTATGTCTTCTGGACTTCATTTCTTTCAGGCGCCTGCGGATTTACTTACGGCGCCGGCGGGATCTGGCAGATGAATACCGATAAAACTCCGAACGGTCCTTCCGCTCACGGCGGCGAATATGAGCAGACACCATGGCGCGAGGCCGCCGCATTCCCCGGATCCGCACAGCTCGGAATGAGCAAAGCTTTCCTTGAAAATTATCGTTGGTATGAAATGAAACCGTGCCAGGACAGAATAACTCCCGCTGCATTTAATTTCAGTGAGGACTTCCACGATTGGTTCGATGACAGAGCAGCTTTCAACGAAGAAAATAAAGATAATTGGTGCAGGTTTTATGCATCTGGCATTGATGATGAACTGATAATGATATATCTTCCGGTCGGTTATTACGATTGGCAGACACCGAAAATTCTGGGTCTCGATTCCTCCGTATCATATGAAGCTATATTATTTAATCCAATCAACGGAACTCTTTTTTCAAGACGGCTCCTTCCTGAAGGTGTTTCCGAATGGCAGCCGCCCTGCCGTCCGCTTTCTCAGGATTTTGTGCTTGTTGTTGAAAAGATCGGCGAGCGTAACTGGAAATAATTATTTATGCTTAAGATTTCATTATACATATTGCATATTAACGAAATATATGGTATAATGAATCAAATAGTACATATTGCAGACAATTGCGATTAATATTATGCCGACTTACGAAACTATTTTAAAAATATATGAACAAAGGAGTCTTGTCATGGCAAACAGAATCTGCATCCCTGATTATGAATACAAAGAGAGGATAGATCGCGCAGCGGAGCTTATCCGTCAAAAAGGGCTTGATCTCATGCTTGTCGCAAGCACCGAGTCCGATTATGCGAACGCAAGATATTTCAGCGGCTTCTGGCCTCTTTTCGAACGCGCCGGCGTCGCTATATCAGCCTCCGGAGATGCCGCGCTTATCTGCGGACCCGAATCATCGCTTTTTGCCAAGGATTTCGGAAAAATCGATAAGGTTTTCGTATTAAAAGAGTTCAGAGAATCTGCCGACCCGGCATATCCCGAGCTTCGCTGCGATACATTCAACGATGTCTTCAAAGCAATCGGTGTCAACGGTTCACATATTAAGATAGGTCTCGGCAGCTATGTCGAATGCACCCTTCCGATATATGAAGGTCTTCGCGACAGCTATCCCGATGCCGAGATTTCCGTATGCAGCGATATAATGGTCTCTCTGCGTCAGATCAAGAGCGAAAACGAGCTTGCCTGTATCAAAGAAGGCTTCCGCATAATTGAAATTGCTACCGACGAAGTTATCCGCAGCCTGAAACCCGGAGTTACCGAGCTTCAGATGGTCGGCGTAGCCCAGCGCGTTATCTATGAGCACGGAGCCGAATACGAAGGTCTGCCGATGTATGTTTTCAGCGAAGAATCCACCCGTCACGCAATCAGCCGCTCCCGCTACCGTGAAATCAAGAAAGGCGATATAGTTCAGCTCAACCTTTCTGCTAAGATCGACGGATATTCCCCTTCAATCGGACTTCCCGTCATAATGGGTAAGGTAGAAGGCGAACGCCGCAGACTTATCGAATTCTGCCATAAGGCTCATGAGAGAACCGAGTCGATGATAAAAGCCGGGGTTGAAGCAAGCGATATTGCGAAGGATTTCTATAAGTTCTATGTAGACAACGGTTTTAAGGACAATTATGTTTACGGTCCCTGCCACGGCACCGGTATGATTGAAGTCGAGGCACCGTGGGTCGAAACATCAAGCACTTATAAGATGCAGAAAAACATGACATTCCAGGTCGATACCTTTATTTCCGGCCCGACTTTCGGCTGCAGATGGGAAAAAGGCATTGCCGTAACCGAAGACGGCTGCTTGGCTATGACCGATTATCTCAAGAAAGGTATTATTGAACTCGATGTCTGATAATTTAGGAAAAAAGCTCTGGCTGATACCCGACTGCGAGCTTCCGAGACCGGGCGAAGGTGAGCTTAAAGGACACGAATCGGTTATAATCGTCAACGACACCGACAAGGAAGCCGAAATTGAAGTGACTCTGTATTTCACAGACAAAGACCCTGTCTGCGGAATAAAATGGACAGTCGGCGCCGGACGGGTCAAGTGCTTTCGGATGAATAATACCGAGGATATGTGCGGGATCGTTATCCCGCTTGAAACTCAGTATGCGATGAAGATCAAAAGCGACAGAAATATCGTTCTTCAATACGGCAGGCTTGATAACCGTCAGGTAAATCTGGCATATTACACGACTCTCGGCTATTCGGAATGAGGTGAGTTTATTGCAGCTTAATTTCAGCTTCCCTCGGGAACTCGAATATGTAAAGAATAACAATATTCCCATCGTTATCGCCGGCGGAACCGTTGAATATCACGGCCCGCACTGCGCATATGGCTGCGATACTCTGATTGTTGAGGGACTGCTCAGCAAGCTTGCCGAAAAGCGTGAGCTTATGATCGCGCCGTCTGTATATTACAGCCCGTCAAGCTATGCCGTCGCCGACGAGAAAAGCGGGACCGTTCACATAGAGGAAAATGCTTTTGAGCAATACCTTTACTATGTGTTTATGAGCCTGCTTAATTCCGGACTGCATAACATATATGTCGTTATTCATCACCAGTTTGAGCAGGAGTCGCTTATGCCGATGACCCTTTCATATATGAAGGCGGCGAAGCGGGCGACTATGCAATATCTTGAAAACACCCTCGGACGCGGCTGGTGGGGCAGCGAAAGCTTTTCGGATTATTACGATAATCTTGGCAACAACGCGGATCCATTCTCTTGGATTAAAGTTATTCCCGCTATGAGCAAAGAAGTTCAGACTGCGACAGGATACGACCACGCAGGTGA
>JAAZGC010000252.1 GCA_012511425.1 Clostridiales bacterium
ACGGTATGCTGAACTATGCCTGGGCGGTTCCTGTGTTCTTTAACAAAAAAACCGTCGAAGACTATAATCTCGAAGATATATATGAAACTGTTGATACCGGCAAATGGACATTTGACAGAATGCTTGATCTATGCAGCAAGGTAACTGCAGATCTGGACGGAGACGGTAAATATACTACCGCCGATATGGTCGGGATGGTTTCGACATATGATTATATGTCTATGTTGTCTTATTCTATGGGCTGTCGGTTTTCCCGTCATGAAAGCGACGGAAGCGTTATAATAGAGCCGTATTCCGAGCGGATGGATAGTGTCATTGAAAAACTTCAAAGATTTTCCGAAAGTAACTTGTATCTGGAAGTAAGCACCTCGGAAAATGAATCTTATCAATATCAGACCATGATAGAAACTTTCTCCGGCGGTCACTCTCTTTTCCTCTGTCACAGACTGAATCACTGTGAAAAAGATGCGCTTCGCAATATGGACGGCTATGGTATTATTCCGGCTCCGAAATACGATGAGTCGCAAAGCGACTATATCACATATATTCCGGCCGAAGTCGCCGGAATCCCATATGTTGTCACAAATGATGAAATGTCGCAGATCATACTTGAAGCGCTCCAGTATCAGACATATAAGGAGGTCGTTCCGCAGTATTACGATATCGCCTTAAAGAATAAATATGCGCAGGATCCCGTCGCAGGGAGGATGCTCGACATAATTTTCGGAAATGTAATCTGCCCGTTTACATATGTTTATTCAAAGATACTCGGAGGTGAAGCCTTGTTATATATTATTGAGTCCGAAGATACCGCTTCAAAATATGCAGGCAGTATAGATATGGTACAGGCGAGGCTCGATAAAATGGTTGAAACCATTAAGGAGAACGAGAATGCTTAAATTATGAAAATGAATCGAGCTATTCACCAAAAAGTTTTTTCATAATCGAAAGTAAGTATTATAGAAATAGCTCAATCTTCACGATTAATTTTTGACTCATGATAAAAAGCTTTCGGTTGCCGGAAATACCGGTTCCGAAAGCTTTTCTTGATTATTTTCTCTTTTTAAACTGCCGTTCCGCAGTTTTCGCAGAATGCACCGCCGCTAATCTCAGCACCGCAATTTGTGCAAAACAATTTTACGCCTGAGTAGCAAGGCTTTTGCATAGTCCTTGAAGTGCGAACCATATTCGGAGCGACATTCGTATATTCCGGAGGTGAAACAACCATCACACCCTTAAGCATTGGTGCGCCGCAGAGCTCGCAATAGGAATTTCTCACATCGTTTGATGAATTGCAGGCGGCGCAGAAAAGCTGAGCATCCCGTGATTTATCGTATTTCTCGGTATATTTTAAATATGCCGAATTATGTATGCGGACACGGTCACCTACATCAAAATATATGTATAACAGAGCGTTATCATCGTTGGCAATCCTTTTCAGTTTACCGTCAGCGCGCCGGATATTAACTATAAATTGGGTGTAGGGAATAGTGCCATCTTCGGTATTACGTGTCTTATGCTTTTCCTGTTTGCTTTCGATAACACCTTCAAAAGATTTTCTTCCTGTATATTTATACAATAAGAAAATCATTCCAAAAAGACAGATTATAACCGGAACACCGATTAGAACCGCTATTCCTTCGCCCTCCAGTTTTACCTGACCGCTTAACAGCAATCCTGCTATAATCACGATACATATGCCAACCATCCATATAAGTGAAACTATTACATACTTTTTAGCATAGCTGCGAAAAAAGGGATCGTCAGCTCTGTCTGACCAGCCAATTCCGCCGGCGCCTGTAATAGGTTGTCCATTATAACGCTCCTCTCCCTTATATTTAACTCCGCAAAAAGGACAATCTTTGCTACCTTTCTTTATTCTTTTTCCGCAGTTCCAGCAATAAAATGCCGGTAAGCTAAAAGGTGATTTTCTCATA
>JAAZGC010000253.1 GCA_012511425.1 Clostridiales bacterium
CGGCTCTCTGCCGCAGATCGTGACAGCCGCTTTAAGATTCCGCATATGGGCTGGGATTTGATTATTCCGGACAAGTCCGACCCGCTGATGAAAGGACTCGGCAGCTCCGCCTATGTTTATTTCGTCCACTCATTCAAGGCGGTGCCGGATAATGAAGCTGAAATCTCGGCGCTCTGCCGATACGGCGAGCCGATTTCAGCCGTGATTCACCGGGGCAATGTATGGGGAACTCAGTTCCACCCGGAGAAAAGCGGCGAATGCGGCATGAAGATTCTTAAAAATTTCTGTTCAATGGTGTAAACATGATTATAATACCCGCGATAGACCTTATCGGCGGACAATGCGTCCGCCTCCGGCGCGGCGACTACGGCACCGCCGAGAAAGTCGCTGCCGATCCCTTTGACACGGTTGACAGCTTCATCGCCGCCGGGGCGGAATATCTGCATATTGTCGACCTTGACGGCGCAAAAAGCGGAATTCCTTCAAACGACGGACTGATTCGGGAGATTATCCGCCGCTCGTCGATTTCTGTCGAAGTCGGCGGCGGGATACGCAGCTACGAAAGCGCGAAGACTTATATTGACGCCGGCTGCAGCCGGGTGATAATCGGTTCCGCCGCGCTGCACCACCCGGAGCTTGTCGAAAGGCTTGTCGCCGATTTCGGGGATAAAATCGCCGTCGGCATAGATTCGGAACACGGACGGGTAAAAACATCCGGCTGGCTTGAAGATTCCGACGCAAAAACCGAAGAGCTTACGCTGCGCATGGAGAGCGCGGGGGTGAAGACGATGATATTCACCGATATTTCCCGCGACGGAATGCTGACGGGACCGGATATCGACGGGCTTACAAAAATAAGCGCCGTTTTGGGCGCCGATACCGCCGTTATAGCCTCCGGCGGCATATCCTGCATCGACGACATAGCAAAGCTCGCAGAGCTTGACATTTACGGGGCGATTACCGGAAAAGCCATATACAGCGGCGCTCTGGACCTTGCCGAAGCGGTCGCGCTTACCAAATCTATAAAAGAACGGAAGACGAAATCATGAGCGAAGAAAAGATTACGCTGACAAAGCGGATAATTCCCTGCCTCGACCTGAAAGACGGGCGGGTTGTAAAGGGCGTTAAATTCGAGGGACTGCGCGACGCGGGCGATCCCGTTGAATGCGCAAAGGCTTACAACGATCAGGGTGCGGATGAAATCTGCTTTCTTGACATAACCGCGACGCACGAGCACCGACGCACAATATTTGATGTGATCGAGCGCGCCGCATCCGAGGTGTTCATCCCGCTGACCGTCGGCGGCGGTATACGGACGCTTGACGACTTCCGCGAAATACTGCGCTGCGGGGCGGACAAGGTTTCGGTAAACAGCGCCGCCGTCGCCGATCCGTCGCTTATCTCCCGCGCCGCCGATGTGTTCGGCACTCAGTGCGTCGTCTGTGCGATTGACGCAAAGCGGGTCGACGGAGTTTTCCGGGTATTTGTCGAGGGCGGGCGCCGGGACACCGGGCTCGACGCCGTCGAATGGGCAAAGGAAGCCGAGAAGCGAGGAGCGGGCGAAATACTGCTGACATCGATGGACACCGACGGGGTTAAGGGCGGATATGACCTGCCCTTGACAAAAGCGGTTTCCGATGCGGTTAAGATACCGGTAGTCGCGTCCGGCGGGGCGGGCAATCCGGAAGACTTTTACGACGCCTTTGTTTTAGGCGGCGCTTCGGCGGCGCTTGCCGCTTCCCTCTTTCATTTCAGGGAGCTTGAAATCGCCGACCTTAAAAACTACCTCAAATCCCGCGGCATAGAGGTGCGGATATGAGCTCCGACCTTTCCCGCTTCTTTGAAAAGTCGGAGCTTATCCCGGCGATAATTCAGGATTATAAGTCGGGAGAGGTGCTGATGCTGGCTTATATGAATCTTGAATCGCTTAAATTGACTTGCGAGACCGGGAAGACATGGTTTTACAGCCGGTCGCGGCGGAAGCTATGGAACAAGGGGGAAACTTCCGGGCATTTTCAGCATGTGAAGGAAATAAGATACGACTGCGACTGCGACACATTGCTTATAAAGGTGCGCCAGGAGGGAGTTGCCTGCCACACCGGCAGCTATTCCTGCTTCTTTTCCGAACTTGAAGAATACAAAAAAACGGAGGACTGAGATGGACATACTTAAGCAGCTTTACGATATGGCGCTCGAGCGGCGGAAGAATCCCGCCGAAGGCAGCTATACCTGCTACCTTTTCGAGCAGGGGATCGACAAGATCTGCAAAAAAATCGGAGAGGAGTCGGCGGAGACGGTAATCGCGGCGAAAAACGGCTCGCCCGATGAGCTGACAAACGAGATTTCCGATCTTATCTATCACCTCGCCGTTCTCATGGCGGAGGCGCGCGTTTCGTACGACGATGTAAAGGAAGAGCTTGAGCGGCGGTCGCAGAAAACCGGCAACCTCAAGACATCAAAAAAGGTCGATAAGAATACCTGAAAGCGAAAAATAAATATTAAAGAGCTGCGGCAGAACACGAATTTTGTCGCAGCTCCTGAATTTTTATGAGAAAACGATGTGATAATCCGTCGGGGGATCTCTATTTTAATATTAAATTGATCCCGTCCCTTCCGGGCGGCAGGGTGTCGCCTTTGTCGTAAAAATCCTCGTGTGATGTGCGCGTCTCGCGGCTGTCGTAAACTTTCAGCGAAATACGCGCGCCGGTTTTTGCGCCGACGGCGCTTTCGGGAATTTCTACGGTCAGACTGTTATTTGCGGAAAGAGCGAACGGAGCTCGGCAGATTACATTCCCGCCGCCGTCCGACAGGCAGGAGATACCGTTTTCCGGCTCGATCGGCGAGTTGGTTATATAGATGTTCTCTCCTACCGTTATATAAATCCGCAGAAATTCGCCGCAGGTATCGCCGAAGTCGATGGCGTCGGCGGTGCGGACGGTCAAGGACAAAATCCCGTCTTTGCGGGAAACTTCGAGCGCCGTTATTGCGTGCCGCGGCGTGCGGTTTTCATAAATAATCCCGCCGTAACCTTCGTGTCTGCGGGGCATTCCGCCGTCGTGAAAGCCGCTGAAAACCTTGGAATCGCCCTCGCAAAGCGGCGTCTGCGCGGGATAATCACGCCCCTTCAGCTTTGCCGTGTATTCGCAGAGGGTCAAAAAATAGTTGTCGGAATAACCGCCGCGCATCATCTCGATATCGCGGCTGTATTCGTAATTGCAGCAATCGACGAACATAATCGGACGGTCGGGAGAGCCCGGCCAGCGTCCGGCGATCCATTCGTTCCAGCCGGTCACAAGGGTGTAGGGAACATCGGCCTCGAGAGCGCGCTCGAATTGCTCGATGAGATTGTAAGGCGTTTTCCAGGCGTCCGGGTCGGGGTCGTTTGCGCCGTTATGGTAAGCGCGGCCCCGGTTCGCGGTTTCGCCGTAAAGCACCGAGTCGCCGAAACGGAGCTGCAGATGCTGCGCCGCCGAGACGTTTATGCACTCGGGATTGCCGTCCGAATCGACAAATACCCGCTGAGGACGGGTGAAGTCCATCCAGGGCCAGCCGCCCGGCTTGTCGGGTTCGTTCGGCCATTGCGGCAGCTTGATTGTGAAGAAATTGCGCACATCACAGGAACACTCATCCGGGAAAGCGATTATCGCCGGCTTGCCGTCGATTATATACCATGTGTCCCGACAATACCCCTCGCGATATATGGCGCGGTAAATGCGTTCGGCAGTGTCGCCGGACGCGGTGTTGGTGTAAAACATGACCCTCGGTATCCGGTGGCCATGGTCATGATATTCCTGAAGGACGCGCATTACGAGTTTGGCATTATCTTCATATATTGCGGCGTTTGTGGTGTCGAAGAAGAGGAAATCGACGCCCGTGTGTATCAGCAGCTTCATATGCCGCCGCACCACCCACTCGTCGCTTGATTTATAGTAGCCGAACAGCGGCTCTCCCCAGTGGTGATATGCGCCGACGCCGCCCCAGTATTCGGCATCCGGATGATACCCGGCGTCAGAATGCCCGGCGGTTATCTTTGATATGTCATAAAGGCCGCTCCCGTGTTCGCCGAGCCAGAGAAAATAGAAAAGTCCGACCTGATTTTCGTTTTTCATTATGTTCACTCCGCAATCGATTTGAGCTGACTTAATTATTATAGCATTTTCCCTTATGAATATCAACCCCGCGGCGGATGATATTCCGGGACACCCGAAAATACATCGGGATTTTATTTATATTTTTGTTAAAAAATACCTCCGTCTATTGCAAATTCGAGCAGTTTGTGGTATAATATATAAAATTGACTAGCGGCGCCCATTTTTCGGAAAGCGCATCGCTTATATCGGAGGAATTCTCTACAATGAATACAGTTTTAGGCATCATATTATTGGTCTGCGCGGTCTTCCTCATCGTCGTCGTGCTGCTCCAGGACAACAAGTCGGGGCTTTCCAGCACCGTCGGCGGTGGAGCTGACACCTTCTACGGTAAAAACAAGAGCGCTGCCAAGGATCAGATGCTTTCCAAAATCACCATGTGGGTGGCAATCGTTTTCGTAGCCGTCGTTCTGGTAGTTTATATTATCCAGCCCGACACTGCGATCGATACGGACAAGTGGTTCAAAGAAAACTTCGACAGCAATCCTGAAACCACCGCCGCCCAGACGCCGGCTGCCCCGAATGCCGTTGACGCTGCCATAACCGAAGCCGTCACCGAGGCAGAGACCGCCGCAGATGCCGCTGCCGAACCGCAGGGCTGATAACCGGATGATCAGTAAAGCCGCCTTTGTTGATGCAAGGGCGGCGTTTTTATCAAGACGAAGTTTTCCCTCACGACCGATAAAAACGGTGGATATATGGACAAAACACAGATTTTAAACGCAGTGAACGACAGCGGCGGACGCCTGACGGCGTTTGAGCTTTTCGAGCGTTTTTTCAAAGGCGAAAATTACGACCTTTTCGGCACCCTTCTGGGCGAGCTTGAAAGCCGCGGCGAAATTGTCTTCACAAAAAAAGGCAAGGTCGCACCCGCCGATCGGTCAAACACCGTGGTCGGCGTATTTCAGGCAAACCCGCGCGGTTTCGGATTCGTGCGGCCGGAGGGCGCGGACAAAAGCCGGGACAGCGATATCTTCATCTCCGCATACAATACCCTGGGCGCGATAAACGAAGACCTGGTTCAGGTAAAGATCACTAAGAAAGCCGGCCGGAACTCCTCGGACAACGACGAGGGCAGCATATTAAAAATAATCGAGCATCGGCTGAAAAGCGTTACCGGCACACTTTACGAGCTTTCATCAAGAATCCGCGGCATAAACTCGAATTTCTATGTTCATCCGGACAACGAAAAAGTGGCTTTCGATATTCTGATCCCCGAAACGGAAATCGTGACCTGTCCTCCCGGCAGCAAGGTTGAAGTTGAAATTACCGAATACCCAGACGGGGACGGCGCCGCATGGGGAAAAATAGTCGAAGTTTTCGGGGAAGCCGACACCTTCGGCGCCGCATATTCCGCGATTCTTTACGACAATGACATAATAATCGAATTTCCCGCAGATGTCGAGGATGAAGCCCGGCGCATCGCATCGTGCCCGGTAACTGCCGAGGGAAGGCTTGATCTGCGCGGCAAAAATATTTTCACGATAGACTCAATCTCCGCCCGCGATCTCGACGACGCGATATCAATCGAGCGGGAGGGTAACGGGTATATTTTAGGCGTTCATATCGCTGACGTCGCCGAATATGTAAAAATGCACTCGCTTATCGACAACGAAGCTTATTCGCGCGGCACCTCGGTATATTTTCCGGACAGAGTCGCGCCGATGCTGCCGAAAGCCTTGTCGAACGGCTGCTGCTCTCTGAACGCCGGGGAGGACAAATACGCCCTTTCCGCCTTTATCCGCATCGGCGCCGACGGAACGATAGGCGATACCGAGCTTGCCGAAACGATAATAAGCAGCGTTGTGAGAGGCGTTTACACCGAGATGAACGACCTCTGCGACAGGGGAGAAAATTCGAAGTTTTACGCAAAATACAGCCGTCTTTATCCCGACGACTTCCCCTGCATGCTTGAGCTTTACCGAATACTCGAAGCAAAATCGAAAGCCCGCGGCGCGCTCGAGCTTGAGTCGGACGAAGCGGAGATAATCCTTGACGGCGACGGCTCCGTTATCGATATCAGGCGGGCGGACCGCGGAATTACCGAACGGATGATCGAGCAGTTCATGCTTGCGGCAAACGAAGGAGTTGCCAACTGGCTGTTCTGGCAGAATATGCCCTGTGTCTACCGCGTCCACGATGAGCCGAATCCCGAGAAGATAAACACCTTTTCCGTCTTCGCGCATAACCTCGGGCTGGATATAACCCCGCTTCGGGCAAAGACGCTGCACCCGAAGTCGCTTTCATCGGTGCTTTCCGAGGCGCGGGAGAACGGCATCGCCGGAGTTGCTTCAAATGTTCTGCTGAGGGCGCTTTCAAAGGCGAGATATGACGCCGTCTGTTCCCCTCATTTCGGGCTTGCAATAGAAAAATACTGCCATTTCACCTCCCCGATCCGCCGCTATCCCGACCTTTCGGTGCATCGCATCGTTAAGACGATACTGCACGGAGAAGTGGATGCCGACAAAGTATCCGAGCTTGAAGATTTTGCCTTCGATTCGGCCGACGCCTCCTCCGAAAACGAGCTTCGCGCGCTGAATGCGGAACGGGCGGTCGATGCTCTTTATCGCTGCGAATATATGTCAAGGCATATCGGAGAGATTTTCGACGGTGTGATAAGCTCGGTTCTCCGATTCGGATTCTTTGTAGAGCTTGACAACACCTGCGAGGGACTGGTGCCGATTGCCACGCTTGACGGCTTTTTCGAATACAACGAAAGGACGATGTCGCTGCATTGCGGCCGCCGCCGCTTCACGCTCGGACAGCGGGTCAAAGTCGAGATAGAATCGGTAAACATGACCGAGTCGAAGATTTCGATGCGGCTTGTCGAAGAACAGAAATGAACGATAACATACGGGAGCTGATGGCTCCGGCGAAGCTTTACACGCCCGAGGAGGAAGCCGACGGCAAGGTAAAGGCGCACTTCAAGCTGGTCATTAAAGCCGAGATAAACGATCTCGGCGCCGCCAACTCGGTATACGAGCAGCTTGCGACCCGCCGCGCGATCGTGGCAGCGGAGAGCCTTGAAGAGCTTAACCGCCGGACCGAGGAATTTATCAATACCCATGTCCTCCGCCCCAGCGAAATGATAACCGACGGAGTGCTTTTGGCTGACGGCAGATCATACGAACTCAGATATACCGACGACTTTTACGACGGGGGACTTCCGGTGGCGCTGCAAACGATAACCGCCCTCCGCTTTGACAGCACGCTGCCGGGAATCGTGGTTTTCATCAGAAGCGAGACCGAGCATTGGAACGCTTTTTATAAAAATCAGATTACCGAGCTGATAAGCGAGCGGATAAAGCAGATCCTGCGGATGCTTGAAGACGCGGGCGGGTTTTCCGACAATGACGACGATTATGACGATCCGGACGATACCCGGGATGACGATGAAACCGGTACCGCTCCGCTGCTCAATCTCCGCTCCGCCAATGCCGCCGCACTCGTCTTAAATCTGAATACCGAACGGGAGTATGTTTATTTCCCCTCTCCCGATGTTAAGTTTAACGTAATGACCTCCGTCACGACATCCGCGCTTACAAATACGGTAACCGAAAAGGGCGGAAAAATCGAGATCGATTACACCGTCGATATAGGACCGGTGACGGTGCAGAAAAACCGGATATCGATAGAAGCAGTCCCGCTGCCGGGCAATATCACGGAGAAAGACGATGATGCGAAACAGTAAAACCGCGCTGACGGCAGCCGAGCTTTCCGCTGCGATA
>JAAZGC010000254.1 GCA_012511425.1 Clostridiales bacterium
AGAAGCGGAAAATGGACGATGGATAAAGTCGGCGAAATGATGCTTGCCACAACAGAGGATTTGAACGGTGACGGCGAGTATACTCTTAATGCAGATAGATTCGGAATGTTCGGTATGTCCGAAGAATATCCCGCATTGATTAATGCCGGCGGTTCCACATTGATCGCCAAAGATGAGAATGATATTCCGTTTTTGAATATAAACAATGAGCGTTTCATCAGCGTGTTTGCGAAAGCTGTTGAAACTCTGAATCAAAGCAATGTCTTTGCAAACTTCCGGCTTTCTAAATTCACGATTCAGGGAGGAGATCTTTCAACATTTACCTCCGATTACGCTTTATTCTATTCCGATGTTCTTTTCTGGCTCTCAGGCATGAGGGATATGGAAAGCGACTTTGCAATTCTGCCGCGCGGAAAATTCGATGAAACACAAAACGAATACTACAGCGCGGTACACGGAAGCGGGACATTGCTCTGTATTCCCGTTACAGCTGACCCCGATTTAACCGGTTATGTGACCGAAGAATTTGCTTTTGAGTCATATAAAACGGTTATACCCGCATATTACGACACCGTTCTGTCGGTAAAATATGCCCGTGACGAAGATTCGGTGGAAATGCTGGATATTATCTTTGAATCGAGGGTATGCGATTTAGGCATTCTTCTCGACATAGGAAGCGTATATTCGAAGATAATGAAAATGGGCGAGAAAGGTGACACCGATGTTGCCTCCTTATATGCTTCTATTCAAACCAAAGCCGAATCACAGATAGAAAAATTACTCGAAGAATAATAAAACATATTCGAAAGGATGATTATTATGCCATTTCTTTGCGGAGCATCAAGAAAAGTTATTACGCCGCCGCTCGGCACACCGCTTTTCGGTTACCGACCCGATGTATTTGCGACAACGGTTCATGACGACCTGACGGCAACCGCAGTTGCTTTCGGAAACGGTGAAATTACTGCGCTTCTTATAACACTCACGGTCGGAGAATTCAGCAATGAAGTTTCGGAAAGACTCAGAAAGGAAGCCGCCGAAGCATCCGGGATCAATAAAAGGAATGTCATTATCCATGCTACACATACTCACAGCGCCCCGAATGTCTGCGGTATGGAAGGGTGGGGAGATTTAAACCTTGAATATCTCGACGGAATACTTTCCCCGATGACATCAGCCGCTGCAAAGGAAGCGGTCGAGTCAATGAAGCCTGCCGAAATCGGAGTAGAGGAAATTAAGTCCGATATCGGCATCAACCGCCGCCAGCAGGACAAGAATGGAAATATACTTTTAGGCCAGAATCCCTGGGGATGCTATGACCCTTACCTTACTTTCATTTCGATAAGAAGAGCCGAAGATCATTCCGGAATAATCAATCTGATACATTACGGCTGCCACGGCACCGCATGCGGATGCTCAACCGAGATTACCCGCGACTGGTCGGGGATGATGATTGACCGTGTTGAAAAACAGACCGGAATAATGGCGGCTTATTTCAACGGAGCTATCGGAGATGTGGGACCGCGACTTTCAAACGGATATACTACCGGCGATATTACCTTCGTCGAAGAACTCGGCGGCTATGCAGCAATGGACGCTATGCGCGCTTTCAATAAGATTCGCGCATATTTAAAACCGGAAGTGAAAATGTATCACGATACCATTCGGCTTCCGTATAATATAATGCCTGAATTGGCTGAAGTCGAAAAAAAGCTGCAGGCATATGCCGAACCGGAAAAGTTAATAAACATATCTAAGCTTACATACGCACACTTAAAAGAAATCGCCGAATATCTCAAATCTGACCCTAAAGAGGAAGCACCGGAGTTCTTTGCCTTTGAAGAAGACATTCTGAAGGTCGGAGATATCCTGTTTATACCTTATCCATATGAATTTTTCTCGGAAATATCAATGAGACTGCGAACCTATACCGGCGCGAGATACACCCTTGCATTGTCCTGCTCAAACGGCTGCAACGCATATCTTCCGGTCGAGAGCGCCCTTTGTCAAGGCGGATACGAAACCGCCGTATTCCGGAACAGCGGTCTTTTTACACTTACCGATAACGCAGATCAGCATCTTATAAACGAAACACTAAGGATAATTGAAGATTGAAGAAGGAGACAAATAAATGTACAGAATCGGAGAAGAAGAAATTCAGGCAGTCAGGCGCGTAATTGAAAGCCGCAGACTTTTTAAAATCAACGACGGCGGTCAGGAGTGCATGCACTTCGAAGAGGAGCTGAAAGCAAAATTCAACACAAAATACGCTCTTCTGATGACTTCCGGCAAAGCGGCAATAATGTCCGGACTTATAGGCATGGGCGTAGGCCCGGGCGATGAAGTCATTGTTCCGGCATACACTTATATCGCAACGGCAATCGCAGTTACAGCCGTAGGAGCCGTTCCGGTCATTGCAGAGGTTGACGAATCACTCACCCTCTGCCCCAAAGATTTTGAGCGTAAGATAAGCTCGCATACCAAAGCTGTCATTCCGGTACATATCATGGGCTTCCCGTCTGATATGACAAAGATCGTTGAAATCGCGAAAAAACACAATGTAATGGTACTGGAAGACGCCTGCCAGTCTGACGGCGGTTCATTCATGGGCAAACGCCTCGGTACAATCGGTGACGCCGGCTCATACAGCTTCAACTACTTCAAAGTCATAACCAGCGGCGAGGGCGGTGCTCTTGTTACAGACAACAGGGAACTCTATGAGCGCGCGCTCATTTATCACGACTCCTCCGCCATAGCTTATTTCGGAAATCAGCTTGAAGGCATCACCGAACCCCAGTTCTGCGGCGTTGAATTCCGTTCGAATGAAATTACCGGTGCAATCCTCAGAGAACAGCTCAAGCGTCTTGACGGTATTTTATTTGACCTCAGAAAGAACAAAAAATACCTCATGGATAAGCTTTCGGACAGATATAACTTTATCCGCTCAAACGATATAGAAGGCGACTGCGGCACAACTCTTCCTTTCTTCTTTGATACAATAGATGATGCAATCGCCTTCCAGAATTTTGCAGGCGAAAAGGGCTACGGTACAACAAGACCTATCGATACCGGAAAGCATGTTTACTCCAACTGGACTCCGATAATGGAGAAGCGCGGAGCGTTCAATCCCAAATTTGACCCATTCAAGTTCGAAGAGAATCAAGGACTTCAAACGGATTACCATCCGGACATGTGCAAAAAAACCCTTGATCTTCTTGCAAGAACTGTTTATATCAGCATCGATCCCGATTGGAACGAAGCTGCACTCGAAAAAATAAGTGCCGATCTGTAAATTTTAATAAAAAGGGAGCGGTTTGAAAAAAACCGTTCCCTCAACATGAAAAGGAATTCCTTTGTCAGGATTTTGTCTTGTTGACAGCTGCTATTTTTAAAAGCAGCTGTTTTTTTATAACAAAGTCAAGTGATACAGAAAAACCGTTAATTATTGCTTTGAATAATATCGGCAAGGCTAAAATCGGTAAGATTGCTGAAGGTTAAATCTATAAGAAGTTTTATATAAACTTTCGAGCTATTCTCGAGAATTTTCAATATTTTTGCATCACCGGAGCTGTGTAAAACATCAAATGACGGCATATCGTCGGTCTCCGATAATTCTGACGCAAGGATGCCGGCGCTGAAACCAGCCTTACCGTCATCGGAAATTGTATCCGCTCTGAAAGCACAATAACCGTCACTGTCCGGAATCAGGTCGAAAGAAACTTCGGTTTTATCATCACCGCTTGAAAGAGAAAGCGATATCGCAACCCTGTGCTCGAATTGAAAATATGTCAGCGATGTTTTTATTCCGCTTTCTTCGCTGTCGGAAATAACATATGTATAATACGATCTATTTTCATCAATAACACCGTTTATTCTGATAAAATTGATGAATTTATACTGTTTTGCTGTATATGGAATCATCATCTTTCCCGTGCGCTTCATCCACTCGTTAGTGGGATTTTCCGCAAGTTTTATCGAAATGATTATTTCCTGTTCATCAACCTTATATTCTCTTGAATAAGCCGCTGCAATATCATCCAGATACACAAGAGTACAGATGTCGGTATTGAAACTTTTAACTCTGACATCATCAAACAAAACGGCAATATCGCTATGATAAATATCAAACGCTTTATCTCCGTTATTTTTCCCGTCCGGAAGAGCAACATATGTGTTTCGATCGATACTTTTGTCCCTGTTCCGATACACTTTGATCTTTCTTGACTGAGAATCCCAGGAAACATCAAACCCGTAATATATAAGGCTTTCGACGGATACGGCCGGTTTTGAATTCACGGAATATACGGCAACGGAATGTTCATCAACATATGCTTTAAAATCGGTATAAAATGCTTCGCCGATGATATCCCCGACTTTTTCGGCAAAAGATGCGGGAGCTGAAAAGACAGCGAAAAGGGCAAGCAATATAAGTGATACAGAAATTGTCTTTTTCATTTAATTTAATTCTTTCAGTGCTGCACCGGTATTACATACATATAAGCATAAGCCTGAGCGCATTTAATATTGGTAATACAGTTTCCCTGGGCAATAGAGTGCCAGATTTTATCATCGTGACCGTTTTCTCCCCAGAAGATTCCCAAATGACAGTCGAGACCGTAACGTGCAGGCTGGAAATATATAATATCTCCCTTCTGCATTTTCCCGCTGTCGAGTGCTTCTTTTATTGTGTAGAACTTGTAGTAAAAAACACCGCTGTTTTCAAACAGCCGCCGCCAGTTAAAGCCGTTGGCATATGAACCGCTCGCACCGAGGCCGTTCTCAAGACTCGGGACAAGCGAAAGGTCGCCGCCGCATTGTTCGAATACCGAAGCTACAAACCCGGTACAGTTCAGACCCGGCGCATCGGGATAAAACCCGGCGGGCTGCAGACATCCGTGCGGATTGCCGTAATAATGTCTGAGACTTACATATTTTGTTCCGAGATAGTCTTCGCTGTGTTTAATAAGAAATTCCACTGTATCTTTAGCGCCGAGATAAGTATCAATGGTCAGAACTCCGGCATATGAACCGTTCTTTTGCGGCATCGGTGGTGCAGCGGACTTCTTTTCGCCGCATACTGTGCAGATGAAATAATACTGTTCGCTTCCGTTGTCGTTTTTCAGGAGCTGTTTTTCCCAACTATGACCGTAGGGAGCCGAATAATCATCACATTTTATTTTTCTGCATACGGAGCATTTGTAAATAGTGTAGCCTTCAAGAAGGCAGCTCGGCTTGATTGTATCGAGCTTTTCCCATTTATGCCCCGAAGCTTTAATAAAGTCTTTTTTCTCTTTTGCTTCGCATCTTGAACAGTTATATAAAGTATAGCCATCTTTTTCGCAAGTCGGCGCTATGTCTTTATCCTTTTTCAAATTATGACCAATCGGTTCCGAAGTGTATTCTCGGTATTCAATTCCGCACCTGCTGCATGAGTATTGAGTATAACCGCCCTCGGTGCAGCTTGCTTCGAATTCATCGGAGTAGGAAAAGCTGCATTTGTGTTTACGTTCGGGAGCCACCGCTTTTTTGGCGGAAATCATGATGGTAAGGGTTATATCTTTAATATCGAAAACTCCATCGGCATTCACATCGCTTCTGAGTTCGAACTGCTCAGCTGAAAACCCGGTAGTATTTTCACCGGAAAGAAAAGCCGTCATTATACTTATATCTTCTGCGTCAATATATCCGCTTAGGTTGATATCACCGAAAACAATATCAAACGAAGGAGCGGTATCCGGCACTGCCGCCGCAGAATAAATACCGCTTATCATTGCGATAAGCAAAATAAAGACTGCATATTTCAGCAACTGAGACGAACGCATGAATACACCTCGAATAAACAAGATATCCCGGAAGGGGAAACCAGCAGATATTATATCACATTCTTTCGGTATCTTCAAGGGGATTTTATTATAATAAAAATAATCTTGTTGACATTTAAGAAATTATATGTTATTATAATATAACGATAACGAGGCGTTATCAGAAAATTAAAAGATTCGAAAGGTAAATCAACATGAAAAAGGTTATTGTCGTGAAAATTCTGCTGTCTCTGGCTCTTTTTGCGATTATTCTTTCATCCTGCGGTGCGGACGACTCGCTGAGCTTTAAAAATCAATGCGGCTTCGATGTTCACAGCGTTTATTTCAGCGAAGAACAAAAAGATAGCTGGGGTGACTCAAAGAACTATAATATAGTCGAAAACAACATTACTTTTGTATTCAACCTTGAAGGCTTAAAAGTCGACGATCCGACTGCAGTTAAAACATATGACATAGGTATAATCGACGAGAACGCCCTGAACTACGATATTTACGGAGTTAAGCTCGGCGCCGGATATAAAATCGTTCTCGAACCCGCAGAAGGCGAGATTGCCAAAATAACGGTAACCGATAAAGAGAATAACACCGTCACATACGAAGGTGTATGTTATTTTGAAGACGAAGCCGTTGGCTGAAAAAGATTCTCCCGATATTAATTATCGGGAGATAATTATATCGGAACAAAGGTGCTGGAATGAATATAAGCGAACATATATTAAAGCATAAATCATTGATCTTGAAAACCGAGCGCTGGTTGTGGGCTCACCCGCAGACCGGATACAGAGAGTGGGATGCACACGGTTATATGGCATCAGCATTTGAAGAATTGGGATATGAAATAAAACCTGCCGGCAATATTCCGGGGTTTACGGTTGATATCGAAATTTCTGAAGGTCCCAGGATACTTATATTAGCTGAGCTTGATTCTCTGATCTGCTCCGAGCATCCGGAAAGCGCAAAAGACAACGGGTACGTTCACGCCTGCGGTCATCATGCCCAAATGGCGGCGCTTTTAGGGCTTGCTGCTGCTTTGAAAAATCCGGAAGTTTCAGAATTATGGAACGGCAGCATCCGTCTTTGTGTCGTTCCAGCGGAAGAGCTTATCGAGACTGATTACCGAATAGATTTGATTGATCAGGGAATAATTAAGTATCCTGCCGGTAAAGTCGAGTTTCTGCGCCGCGGGTATTTCGATGACTGCGACATCGCATTTATGTGCCATACGACCGCAGGCAGCGGAATCTCCTGCAGCTACGGCGGGAACGGAGCAATACTTAAGCGGGCAGAATTTATCGGCAAAGCCTGCCATGCAAGCGCACCTCACGACGGTATCAATGCACTTTATATGGCACAGCTCGGAATGACGGCGGCTAACGCCATAAGAGAAACCTTTATCGACTCGCAGCATATAAGATATCATCCGATCATAACCCACGGCGGTCAGGCAGTCAACGCGATACCGAGCAATGTTCAGACCGAAAGTTATATCCGCGGAGCTGATTTTAATGTGCTGAAAGCCACAAATATTAAAATAAACCGTGCGGTTGCAGCGTCCGCTGCTGCTATGGGTGGAAATGTCAAAATAAGCGACAGACTCGGATTTGCTCCTCTGATTAATAACAAGGGGCTTATTGCCGTAATAGATGAGGCAAGAAAAATGCTGATTCCGGGAGCTGCCGGTTCCGGCTGTGACGGATGGGATATGGGCTGCACCGACATGGGCGACCTCTCAGGAATTATACCTTCCATCCATTTCTTCTGCGGCGGAGCATCGGGTACTGCCCACGGAAAGGATTATAAAATTGAAGACCCGTATCTTGCCTGCCTCGGTTCGGCAAGCGTTCAGCTGTATATGCTTGATCTTCTTCTTAAATACGGAGCAAAACGAACGAAAGAAATTATCACCAACTCAGATACGCTGTTCAAAAACAAGGACGAATATTTTAGGACCGTCGAATCTTTTGAATTGGCTAAAGAGGCGGTGATTTACAACGAAGACGGAACAGTTACACTTTCGTTCTGCTGAAACCTGACAACATATATCTCCATAAACAAATATTCTTTAAAATGCGGCTTGTAACAGAGTCGTATTTTTATATAAATACTTGCCATATTAGCTGATTGATGTTATAATTAATATACGGCAAATCAACTAAAAGAAAATTCGACAAATCAGAGAGATGAGGTGTTAAAATGCTTATCAATGCTAACGGAACTCACGGTATAGTAAATCGTGTCAGAAATGCGCTGTTTACCTATCAGGGCTGGCCATCGGTGGCGAGGGATGAAAACGGAACCTTATATGCCGTTGCATCTTCCTTCAGAGTTGAACATGTATGTCCTTTCGGTAAAACCGCGATGTATATCAGCCGCGACGAAGGGAAGACCTGGACCCC
>JAAZGC010000255.1 GCA_012511425.1 Clostridiales bacterium
ACGGCACCTTGTGGGTGCGGATGTTATTAAGCTCGACTGTAAATCCTGCCGAATTCAGGTGGATGCCGTCGCCGTTCTGGTATTCGTCCGGCAGCCAGCCTTCGGCGTTTACCAGCGCCGAGTAGGTGTCAAGGAAATAGACGCCTTCGCTTTCGGCGACCGCGGCGATCCATTTATTCGCGGCGGATATTTTGGTGTTGTTTATCTGCGAAAGGCTCGTGTAATTTTTCGCGACCGGGAAAATCGACTGGAGTATTATAATCGTTTCGGGGCTTGCTTCTTTAATCAGGGCTATCAGCTTTGAGTATTCTGCTTTAAAGAAGCTCTCCTCCATGAACGATACTCCGTTTACCCCGAGGGTCAGAACCATCATCTTCGGCTGCTTCAGCTTTGCGGCTTCGGCTATTGTGATTTCCGAGCCGTCGTCGGGATAGACAATTTTGCTGATCGTCGCATAAGAAAGGGTCAGAGTGCCGGATTTCGGAGTCCAGACCTGTTTTGTTTCCTTGCCGTCTTTAAGCATTTTATACGGCTTAAGACCGTAAGTGGTGCTGTCTCCGACGAAAATGATGTTGTCGATATACTCCTGACCGGCGTCTTCGGTTTTCGCAAGCAGGGCTTTCGGAGCAATCGCGGAGTAATCGGTGGGATTTTGCGCCGAGGGGGCTTGTACCGGGGTATCCTGAGGCGGGGGCTGTGTCACGACGGATACCGTGACCACGTGCGGGTCGGCCGGCGCGTCGGTTACCGGCGGATTTTCGGTCTGATCCGCCGGGATTTGCGAAGAGCCTGCGCCTATGCCGTCGCCCGGGTATTCCCTCGCCGATACAGTCTTTGCTTCGATCTGCTCGTCGAGCGCGGTTATGATTTCCGCGGCAGCTTCCGCCGGTTCCGCACCGCAGCCGAAAAATGCCGTGAGCAAAAGCAGAAGGCAGACCGAAACAGCTGTATATTTCGCCATGAATTTATTAATCATCTTGCTTTATCCGTGTCAGAACTGTTTTTCATATTCGGAGCTGTCAATTTTACGTTTTCTTCTGAATGAACGAGCGCCGAGATATATGGATATTACGACTGCGTAAATTAACACAAAGAAAATCATTATTGTCATTATCGATTTTGCGCCGTTTTTGTAAAAGCCGCCGGCAAGCACGATTATGACAATAAAATCTGCCGCCGTTCCGAGAAAATGAAGAGCCATTTGCGTCGGTGTCGAAAAAGACGAATGAAACAGCCGGTTCAGCGCCGCAAGCAACAGAGAAAATACCAGCAGCAGGAACATATAAAGAAGTCCGGGAACGATGTTCCGCGCCTCCCCGAGAGTTCCGAGCAGGGCGAAGGCGAAAACGCATACCGAAAAGATCACACAGCCGGGATAAAGAATATTATCCCGGAAATATTGCCAAAATTTCATCTCAAAAAACCAAATCCGAAAGACATTCGTTTAATCGTAATGATTATATCACATCCGCGCATTATTTTCAATCGGATAATTATGAAAATTCGGAATATGACGCATGAATATAAACAAAGGCAAGTTATACAGCGCCATGCATACATTCCACGTCGGGACCGGGATATCGATATATATTGAGTAAGAAAACCTTTGTTAAATCGCATTATCATATTGACAAACAAGTTAAAATTATGTATAATATAGTGGCAGAAGAATGTATATTTTTAGGCTGACCCGAGCGGCTGATAAACCGATCCGCGGCGCAGCCGTTTGTTTTGGAGACACATATGGCAAATATGAAGCGTAGCGACGCCCGCACCGCGGCTTTCAAGCTGGTCGCCGCAGCCGGATATACCGATCCCGATCCGTCATCTCTTGAAGAAATCTATCTTGACGGACTCGAAATGCTCGAATGTCCCGACGACAAATATATCCGGCGGATTTATTTCGGAGTTGAAGAAAACAAAGGAAAGATAGACGAATACATAGAAGGCAGCTCCCGGGGCTGGAAACTCGCAAGGCTTGCCAGGGTAACCCTCGGCATACTTAGAGTGGCGACATTCGAGATTGTTTTCTGTGAAGATTTCCCGCCATCCGTCGCAATAAATGAAGCGGTTGAGCTGGCAAAGCAATACGATGACGAAAAAGCGCCGGCTTTTATCAACGGAATCCTGAACTCGATTGCCGAAGCCTGCGGCGCAAAATCCCGTCAAAGCAAGGGCAGAAAACCCGGAAAACCGAAGTCGGCCTCTGCAGAAAAGGAAGATAAAAAGGGAGAAAAGATCTGAAATGCCGCGGTTTTTAGGCATTGATACGAGCAATTACACCACCTCCGTTTCGGTAGTTGATAACGGAGAAGTAGTGCTTAACCTTAAAAGTCCGCTTAAAGTACGGCAGGGACAGCTCGGACTGCGGCAAAGCGACGCAGTGTTCTATCATATATCAAATCTCCCGGAACTGATGGAGCGGCTCAGCGCTTCGGAACCTGTAAAGAATTACTCGGCTGTCGGCTGCTCCGCAAGACCGCGAGACGCCGAAGGCTCTTATATGCCCTGCTTTCTTGCCGGAGTTGCTGCGGCTCATTCCGCTGCGGCGGTTTTGGGAGTTCCGGTATTTGAGTTTTCTCATCAGGCGGGGCATATCGCAGCGGCGGTCTTTTCGTCCGGCGGGAGTTTATTTGATTCAGAAAAATTTCTTGCTTTTCATGTCTCCGGCGGAACTACCGAGCTTTTGCTCTGCAAGGGGCGGAGCTTCATGTGTGAAATAATCGGCGGGACAAAAGACCTAAACGCCGGTCAGGCGATCGATCGGATCGGGGTTATGCTGGGGCTTGATTTCCCCTGCGGGCCGGCGCTTGAAAAAATGGCGGATGAGTATCTCGGCACACTTAAAAACGGTGAAAAGCCGCACGACAAGCCGGAAATTTCGGTCGACGGCACCGAGTGCAATCTGTCCGGGCTTGAAAACATCGCCGAAAGAATGAAACGGAGATGCGAGCCGGACGGCAAAACGGCGCTTTTCACAATCGATTTTATCCGCGACACGCTTGACCGGATGACCGAAAACGCGCTTGCGCTTTACCCGGGACTGCCTCTGCTGTACGCCGGCGGGGTGATGTCGAACCGGCGGATACGCGAATATTTTGAAGCGAAATACGGCGCTTTGTTTGCCGAACCCGAATATTCATCCGACAACGCCGCCGGAATCGCGCTGCTTGCTTCCCGAAAATGGGATGAATTAAATGACTGACAAAAACCTTGAATTTTATTTCGGCGATGAAACGGAAGAATTCGACGATCCGGCCGACCGATTTGAAGATGACGGCAGAGTTGCCGAACCTTCCATCGACGGATTTTCCGTCACTCAGCTCAACAGCTATATCAAGAATCTGATGGACTGCCATCCGCAGCTTTCCGATGTGACGGCCTGGGGGGAGATTTCCAACCTGCGTCCGAACCGCTCCGGGCATATCTATTTTACCTTAAAAGAAAACGATGACAGCGTGATAAAGGCGGTGATGTTCCGCCGGGATGCCTCCGGCTGGTCCGATGAGCTTTTCGAAGGCGCGAAGGCGCTTGTTCACGGGCGGGTCGAGCTTTACATAAAGGGCGGATATCATCAGATAATCTGTGACTCGGCGACTCCGCTCGGCGTCGGAAGCCGGTTTGCCGATTTTGAACGCCTTAAGCGCAAGCTCTGGGATGCGGGTTTACTCAGAGCGGAAACAAAGAAGCCGATGCCGAAATATCCGCGCAGGATAGGCATTGTCACATCTCCCACCGGAGCGGCGCTCCGCGATATGATGAATGTCTTCAGCCGCCGCTCCCCCGGAACCGAACTTTATATTTATCCGGCGGCTGTTCAGGGCGATGATGCTCCGGCGCAGCTTATCGCAGGGATTGAATTTTTCAACTCGGATTTTCCGGTCGATGTTATCATAATCGGCCGGGGCGGCGGCTCTATCGAGGACCTTTGGTGCTTCAACGACGAGGGGCTGGCTCATGCTGTATCAAAATCCGAGATACCGGTAATTTCCGGAGTCGGTCATGAGATCGACACTACCATCTGCGACCTTGCCGCCGACCTTCGCGCTCCTACCCCTTCGGCTGCAGCCGAGATTGCCGTTCCCGATACGGGAGAGCTTGCAAAGCAGCTTGAAAATCAGCGTATGCGTCTCGGAGCCGCGATTGACCGCGAAATTTCATATCGCATCCAGCGGCTTGAAAACGCGAAAAACAACCGGATATTCCGGCTGCCCGAGCGGATTTACGACGAGCTTATGATATCGCTTGACAACTACGCGGAAAGGCTCGGCCGCGCCGCCGAAAACCTTATTGCGGCAAAACGCGCAGAAACTTCTTCGGG
>JAAZGC010000032.1 GCA_012511425.1 Clostridiales bacterium
ATGATAATGTACGTCACCGGCATGGACAACATCCGCGACGTGTCGCTGTTCCCGAGAACCACGGGAAGTGCCGACTTTTAAATTGAATAATGTCGGTGCTTCCGCGCCGACATTATTCGAGAGTTTTTCCTTCAGAAAAACATCGCTGCACCAAAGCAAAGTCGTTATCGGTGTTTTTTCTATGGTAAGTTTTGACTGCGTCAAAACTATTTATTAAAATAGAGGCGCTATTCGCGAATATTTCCTGCGGAAATATATCGCCGCCGGATGGTTAAGTCATTATCGGTGTTTTTTCTGAGGAAGATTTTGCCTTTGGCAAAATCATTTATTAAAATTTATCCAAACGAATAACCTTAAAGGAGGCTGTTACATGCATAAACTATCCGTTTTTCTGATTCTGCTCGCCGTTTTGCTTTTTGCAGTCTCCTGTTCCGGGAAGGGCGGGGAGGCCGGGAGCGGAGATGCTGACGGCACCGCGGACGTCACAAACGACGCGGGCGAAACCGCTGACGACACCGCCGGAAATCTCCCCTTCGATCCCGCAGAAAACCCGGCGGACGATCCGGCGGCAGACCCGGCTTCCCCGGCAGAAACACCGTCCGCCTCCGGCTGGGCGGGATATACCGTCATCCGGCCCGACTTCGGCGTTTCGGATACGCTTATATCGGCGGCGGTTGAGCTGCGCAAGGCGCTTGCCGCCGGAGGGGCGGAAATCGACCTTTCGACCGACTATGTCGGCCGGAACGAAGAACTCCCGACATCGGGAAAAGAGATACTCGTAGGACTTACCACCCGCGCCCTTTCCGAGACGGCGGCGGCGGGACTGCGGCTTCGCGACTGGCGGATCAAAGCCGACGGTTCCGGATTCGTCGCGGTTGCCGGAGGCTCGGAAGAAGCGGTTAAAAACGCCTGCCTCTGGCTTGCGCAAAACTGCCCCGACGGCCCCGAACAGCTTCCGGAGGACGGCTTTGAACACCTCGAAAATTATCAGATAGAAAATATCACCGTATTCGGCAACCCCTTGGGCGAATATTCGCTTTCGGGAGCCGACGGCAGCCGCCGCGCAGTCGCGCTGATGCAGAAAAAAGCGGCGGAACTTGCCGGACTTTCGCTGTCTGCCGAAAAGAAGGGCGGACGAGTGATTAGCCTGATGCAGGACGAAAATGTCGACGGCTGGAAAGTCGACTGCACCGGCGGGATGATGGTCATCTCGGGCAGCGACGACGCGCAGCTCTGCGCCGCGGTAAGCTCGATTTTCGACGAAGCGGCAAGCGGCGGCGAAACCGCCTGGGACTATACCTTCGCGCCGACGGGAAAGGCGGTTTACGAGCAGCTGACGCAGAGCGTCACCGACAAAGCCGGGCTTGAAGCGGCGATAAAAATCGCCGAAGACTCGGCTGAAGCGGGAAAGCTTTACCACATCACGATAAACCTCGCCCCCGGCGAATACGCCCTTAAAAAGCCGATCGAGCTCACCGAAGAAACCCTCGGCTTTTCTACCATAGCCTTCAAAGGGCAGGGAAATGCGGTAATCTCCGGCGCTTTAAAGCTTTCCGGCGCGGCGTTTTCCGAAACACGGCTGAACGGAACCACCGTATACTCAGCCCCGCTGCCGCCCGAACTTTCGGCGGAAGGCGGCACCGCCTACCGCGACGTATTCATCGGAACCGACATAATGAGCGCCGCCCGGCTGACCCGCCCCGAATACCCCTATGACGGCTCGCTGCTCGTCTGCGTCCCGGAAGGTCCGACCGAATACTCGGAAGGCTCGTCCGTCATCCATTCGTCAACCCCGCTCGACGACATCGGCGACATCACAGGCGTTCAGATGCGGATGTACAACTACTGGGACGACGACAGGCTGTCCGTCAAAAACATCGACTACCCGAAAAACGAAATCACTTTAGGCGGCGAAACCGGCTTCAGCCTCTATTCCGGCCACGGCAGCGGCGGAGCGAAATTCCGGTTCGAGAACGTAAAATCCGGCCTCCGCAATCCGGGACAGGCGTATATCGACCGCAAGGAAAACCTTATATATGTGATCCCTCCCGCTGGGCAATCTCTCTCCGCCCTTTCCGTCTGGATAGGCGGCATTGAGCGGCTCGTCACGATAGACGGCGTAACCTCCACCGCCGACAGCGCGTCGGTCAGCTTTGAAAACGTCTCGTTTGCCGCAAGCGGCTGGGATATCGACAACCGAAGCCCGAATCAAGCGGCGACGGATCTGCCGTCATCGGCGGTTTCGATTAAAAACAGCAGCGGCGTCTCCTTCCTTTCCTGCCGCTTCAAGGGCGTAGGCTACACTGCGCTCCACGCCGAAAAAGCAGTCAGCGGCCTTGCCGTTCAAAACTGCGACTTTTACGACTTAGGCGCCGGCGCGATACATTTGGGCGGCGAGAATGAAAGGACCGGATGCATCGAAAACGCCGTGATAAAAGGCAATATCATCGACGGCTACGGCCGGGTGTTCGCAAACGGTATCGGAGTGCTGATGCGCTACTGCCTGAACTGCGAAGTAAGCAACAACGACATTCATGACGGCTTTTACTCGGGCATCTCCTGCGGCTGGAGCTGGGGCTACAACGACACCGTCACCGACGGCAACA
>JAAZGC010000256.1 GCA_012511425.1 Clostridiales bacterium
TCCGTCTCCTTCAGTACTTCGTCGGGAAGGCTGTTTTCCGCGATATTGGGGATCGGGTTTTCGTATTTCAGTGAAAAGGACAGCGGTTTATCGGTTGAAACCGGTTTTCCGTCCGAAGGGGCGATCTCAACGATCGAACGTTCGGGATTGTATTCGGCTGTCATGTTCATCACATAGTAATTGAAGAACTCATACGGAATCCAGACTTCGTTCGAAATAAGCTGCGCCTTGTCGGTTAGACGAACCGTGTTGCCGTTTATCACGGCAGTGTCCCAGCCTATTCTGAAGCTGACGATGTCTCCGTATGTCGACTTTGAGTTGTCGTAGTTGGTTTTTGTTATAAAGCTGTATTCGCCGGCATTGCCGGTTACGGTAAAGCCGTATAGATCGGCGAAAGTATTGAAATTCACATAAAAATGACCGTTTCGCTTTACCTTTGCAGTATCGTAGCTCCAAAGATGTGAGTCGGAGGTGAAATAACGCCGGTGATAATAGATATAATTGCCGTTAAGTTCTCTTGCCCGGTCGCGGGTTATCTCTTCGCCCAAAACATAGATAACGGTGTTTGTGTCGAACCGGTTTTGAAGCGACCAGTAATTCAGGTTCAGATACATAGCGCCGACGCAGATAACCATTGCCGATACAAACATTATGAGAAACAGCTTTATATTGCTGAATATTGCTTCGAGGCGTTCCGCCCGCCTGCGTTTCAGCTCCGCCTGTTTTGCGCGGCGCTGCGCTTCCTTTCTTTGCCTTTCCCGCTGCAGTTCGGCCTGGCGCCGGAGGCGCTGCTGTTCCTGTATGCGGTTCTGCCTGAAATCATTGCCGCCGCTTCGCATATTGTTTCGTGAGCCGCCCGGAGCGCCTCCGGCGCCTGCGAAAGCGCCGCTCCGATTATTCTGAGTGCGGCTCTGCGGCCTTGTTCGGCCGTTGTTCGTTCTGCCGGAAACGTTCCCACGGTTATATTGGCTGTTTGCCGTTTTCATGAGACCGTCCTTTTATTCAATTAAAGTATTCTGCCGTTACTGACGGAGATATACCGACAGTTCGGAAAGCCGGCGCCCTGCATAATTGATAAGCGATTTTTCGGCTTCGCAGTAGATATATTCTTCGTTTTCGCCGGGGATCCCGGTCCTGTATCTGCGGCAGCCGAACCGGCAGAAGCCGAGTATGACGCAGCTGCGGCATTTTTCGCCAAATTTCGGGAATCCTGTTTCGAGGAATTTTTGAGCGGCGGGAGACTCGAAGAGCGTTTTAATGCCGTCTTTTATATAACCCATCTTCCATTCGTCGAGACAGTAAAAATCACAGGGATATACAGAGCCGTCTCCTTCGACGACATACTGAACAGAGCAGCCTCCGCGGCTGCCGCATTCTTCCGGCATGAGACCGGCGGCGGCTCTGACAAGGTCGTCAAATCTCCGAACCGAAACACGCTCGCCTTTTCCGGTAAGATATGCTTTGATATCTCTATACCAGCAGTCAAAAAGATTCCGCTGAAAGAGTCCCCAGTTTTCGCAGCTGAGGCTTTTTCCGCTTTCATCGACACTGTCGATGCAGGGGATAAACTGCATGAAATTCCAGCCGCGGGATTTGTAGTCGCTGTATATCCGGCTTGCCCTCTTTGCCGTTTGATCGGTAACGACTGTAAGGATATTGAATTCGGCTCCGGAGGCTTTCAGGTTTTCCGCCGCTTTCAGAGCCGCTTCGTAGCTGCCCTTCCCTCCGGGAGCCGGGCGGTTTGCGTCATGCAGCGGCGGAGTGCCGTCTATCGAAAGGCCGACAAGCCAGCTGTTTTCTGCGAAAAATTCGGCAAACCCGGAGTCTTCCGCAACAAGCACGCCGTTTGTCTGTATCGTAAAGCGGATATCAAGCCCCGGCGCAATTTCTTCGGCTGCCGAGATAGCTTTTTCCTGAAATCTTTTAAAATTTGCAAGCCCCCACAACGTCGGCTCGCCGCCCTGAAAACTGAAAGTCAGGCTGCCGGATGCCGCTTCGACGGCTGATTTGATCAGCTCGTCGGCGGTTTCGTCGCTCATCCGCCCGAAATCCCGCGTCTTGCGCACTAAAGTCTCGGCGCGGTAAAAGCAGTATCTGCAGGCGAGATTACACTCCCCGGATACCGGTTTTATCAGCAGCGACAGCGGACGCCGTTCGTTTCCCGTCACAGCTTTCTGCCTTCCCTGAGCTGAACTTCTCCCGTCCAGCCGATAAGCGGGTCGCGGCAGCGCTTAAGCTCGTCAAGCAGGCGGAGGCGGTAGTCGGCGATTATATCTTTATATTCCGGATTTGAAATTTCATTTGAAAGCTCGTTAGGATCAAGCTCGCGGTCGTAAAATTCGTCGATGTCGGTAGCGTTCCAGATGTATTTGTATCTCTCGCCGCATATCATCCTCGAACAGTAAAGCCCGAACTGCTGGCCGTTATAGGCGGAGACGGCGGTTTCGCGGCCGTCGAATTCAACCCCGCAAAACAGATCCGCCGACATATCCTTCCCCTGGAACAGCCCCTGAGGGACGTTTACCCCCAACATTGAGCAGAGGGTGGCGGGGATATCAAGCATACTCTGGGTAAAGCTTTTCACCCTCATCGGCTTTATATGCCCGTCCCAGCGAATCGCCATCGGGATGTGGGTTATGTCGTCATACATATTGTAGTGCTTGTCTATCAGCCGGTGGCCGCCGCACATATCGCCGTGGTCGGTGGCGTAGACGATTATCGTGTTTTCGATCTGCCCCGTCTTTTCGAGGGCGTCGAGGATATGGCCGACGGCGTCGTCGTATTGGCTGATTATGCCGCGGTAGAGGGCGGCGGTGTATTTCCAGCAGTTTTCCCAGGTGAGGTCTTCGAGTCTCCAGCTGTAAAGCTGCTGATGCTGAATATACGGCTTGCCTTTGAAGTTTTCGCCCATGCTTCCCCACGGCTCGATCTCGTCGGGGTCATACATTGAAGCAAAGGGTTCGCTCGGACGGCAGGGCAGATGCGGCTCCGGAGAATCGAGATGAATATACCACGGCTTATCCGATTTCGAAAGCTCCTCGATATATCCTATCGCATGGCGGGCGACCTGATGGGTGAAGCTGTCTTCAAGCGGGACCGGGTTCTTTTCGCCGAAATAGCCGTTTGTGTATTTTATATCCGGGTATTTATCCGATATGTATTTATTAATTTCCGCACGGGAGATAAAGCGGTCGAAGCCGTAGTCGGACGGCACGGCTTTCGGGTCGACTTCCCAGCAGCCGATATAGGCTGTGTTATAGCCCATATCCCGGATTTCGCGGGTCCAGCTGAACATCGTTTTATCCATGCCGCAGACCGGGAAAACGATATGCGGGTTCCAGAGTCCGCCGTAGCTCTCCGGGCGCATTCCGGAAAAGAGCGCCTGACGTGCCGGGGCGCAGACCGGAATAGGGGTATAGCAGTTTTCGAAAAACGCTCCGTTCCGGGCGATCCGCTCAAGATTAGGCGTTTTAACATCAAAGCGGCGGCTCATTGAAACACAGTCGTAACGCTGCTGATCGTATTGTATATATAAAAGATTCGGAGCCTTTGCCATATTTATCCACTCCTTCGCATCAGACAGCACCGCCCTTACGTGAATGGGCTGTCTTTATGTTAATCAGATGTATAATTATAGCATGGGGGGCGGAATATTTCAAGTATATATTAATGGAGACGGGTAAATTTTCTCATTATTTTTTACATAAAACATAAAAACCGGCGGCGCTCACAAAGAAACGCCGCCGGAAATGTTATTTCAACCGATTTTTCACTCGGAATGGCACTTTGCGGTCTGCACTCAGATTCTTTCGGCGCGGTCGCAAAGCTTGAGGAAATCGATGCAGCGGCGGACTTCGCCGAGACCGGTCGGAGAAAGTCCTTCGCTTTCGACTATCATAAGGATGTTGTTTTTGATGCAGTAATCGCGGACAGCTTTGACCGGAGCGTCGCCGAGGCCGACCGAACGCCCTTCTCCGCCTTTGATTCCGTCTTTGAGATGAATGACGGCTACTCTTCCCTCGAGCTTCTTAAGCAGATCGATCGGACAGAGATCGGCATTCCACGCCCAGAAAGTGTCGATTTCGAATTTCATCTTCGACCTTGCCTGGAGCTCGTCGTGAATGACATAGCCTTCGGCGGTCTTGTAGAATTCGTGGCTGTGGTTATGGTAGGCGAGCACAAGTCCTTCCGCTTCGAACTTCGGAACGAGCTCGTTTGTCTTTTCGATAAAGTCATCAAGTTTTTCTTTGGTGCCGAGATCGGCTCCGGGGATGATGAACGCCTTTGCGCCGATCGTCTTATGATATGCGGCGGCTTCTTCGAAATTGTTGTAAGCCCAGTGCCAGTCGGAGTGGCTGCCGGTGCAGACAAGACCGTTTTTATCGAGCATCGCTCTGACATCCTCGGCTGAATGGCCGAAGAAGCCGGCGAATTCGATATAATGATAACCCATCTCGGCTACTTCCGTAAGAGCCATTGCAAGATCTTTGCCGGTAAGGTCGCGGACGCTGTACATCTGAAGACCGTATTTCATGATAAATCCTCCGTAATATCTGATTATTTGTGGTTTCTTTGCTCAACGGAATTATATCACATATCCGCCGCTCCGTCAAGCGTATTTTAATAATTTCCGGAAATTCCGCGCATCCGGATTCTGTTTTTTTGTCGGCGAAACTTACGCTTGTACAAATTCCGGCGGTTTATTTTGATTTTTTAGGTTGACAAATGCGGCGGATTGAGTTATACTGTTTACGAAGTTATTATCCACGGAAAAGGAGATTTTGAAATGTCCTGCATAAACGTAACCATCTGGAACGAATTCCGCCACGAAAAGCATGATGAGGGAATCAAGAAAATCTATCCCGACGGAATTCACAACGCTATCAAGAATTACCTCGACAAGGTCGACGGGCTGAACGTCCGCACCGCCACCCTTGACGAGCCGGAACACGGACTTACCGACGAAGTCATCAACTCAACCGATGTTATGCTCTGGTGGGGGCATATGGCTCACGGAGAAGTGAGAGACGACATTGTAAACAAGGTCTGGAACCGGGTTCAGAAGGGGATGGGGCTTATCGTCCTCCACTCCGGCCACGCTTCCAA
>JAAZGC010000257.1 GCA_012511425.1 Clostridiales bacterium
ACACGGAGGACCCCATGACCACACGCATCAAAACCATATCCGGCGCCCTTGCGGCGCTGCTGCTCATCTCACTCTTAACAATCTCCTTCGCCGGCTGCGGCTCCGATTCGGGCGGCACCACCGCCGAAACCGATTCCGGCACGGCGGCCGCCGAAACCACGACCGAAGAAACCGCCCCCTTCGACGGACTGCCGCCGGATCTCCGCTTCGACGGCGCAAAATATGTTATCTACTCCCGCGAAGACCAGATCTGGATGAACGAGATGGTTACCGACGAGATGAACGGCGAGATAGTCAACGACGCCGTCTTCAACCGGCAAAAGTATGTCGAAGACCGGCTCGGCGTCGAGATCGGCGTTGTCCGCGCGCCCGGCATCTGGGGCAACGAAGGCAAATTCTTCGACAGGCTCCGCGGCTCGGTGCAGTCGGGAGACAACGAATTCCAGTTAGTCGCCGGCTACGCCTACTTTGTAACGGCGCTGGCAACCGAGGGAATATTCACGAATCTTCTGCACGTCCCCTATCTCAATTTCGATCAGCCGTGGTGGAACTCCAACCTCCGCGACGAGCTGACGCTCTGCAATCAGCTCTACTTTGCCGGCGGCGACCTCTCGTATACGATGATAGCCCAGATGTTCGCAACCTTCTTCAACAAGAGCATGGCGGAGAAATACGCGGTCCCCGACCTTTACGAAACCGTCCGGGCGGGCAAATGGACCTATGACACCCTCTACGAGCTTTCCGCGTCGATCGCAAACGACATCGACGGCGACGGCGAGATGACCGCCGCCGACGAATACGGCCTTGTCCTGCCGATAGGCAACCATTGCGACCTTTTCTTCCCGGCGTTCGACCAGCCGCTTACCGCCCGCGGCGAATCCGGCGAGATAGTGATAAGGATGGGCGATGAGAGAGCCGTCATGATAGCCGACGCGGTGCTCCGCCTTTACAAGGAAAACGAAGGCGTATTCGCAAAAGAGGAAGACAAGGAGGACACCTACGCCCCCTTCATCAACGGCAGCGCGCTGCTCAACATCGCCGTTATGAATTTCGCCATAGACAAGCTCCGCGACTCCTCTTTCGAATACGGCATCATCCCGGTGCCGAAATACGACGAAAGTCAGAAGGATTACCACACCCTCGCTCAGGACGCCTATTCCCTTTTCTGCGTCCCGAAAAACGCCGGAGACCTCGAGATGATCGGCGCAGTTACCGAAGCGATGGCGGCGGAATCCTACTTCTCCGTCACCCCCGCCTTCTTCGAGACGGCGATGAAATATAAATACAGCACCGACGAAAACAGCATCGAGATGCTCGATATCGTCCGCTCCGGCGCCCTCTTCAACTTCGGATTCGTCAACTCCGTTTCCTGCGAGAACATGATCCACATCTTCCGCTACATGGTAATGGAGAAAAAGCCGTATACCTCCCTCTACGCCAAAAACGAGTCGAAATATCAGGCGGCGCTGACGAAGCTTGTCGATGCGTATAAAGGGCTGCAGCAGCTGCAGGGGTGAACTCGTCAGATAATCAACCGCAATCACTGACCGCAGGCTGTGTTATGCAGCCTGCGGTTTTCCGGCTCTCCGGCAGATGACGGCCGATCGGAAAGAGCAGAATTTCGAAAAAAATTAATTTTATATATCAAAAATATACATCGCGAAAGGGTATTTTTTCTGGTATAATATTTACGGTTACGAACGGAACCGGGCTGACAAAAGCGCAGAAAGAAGCAGAGGCAATAATATGAGTATTTTTCTTGCATTCGCCTTGTTTACCGTGATTATCCTCATATATTGGGTTATCGCGGAATTATTCACGATGCTGTTTCGCTTTACCGGACTGCCCGACGACAAAGCGAGATTTCAGGTTATGTCGCTTTTGACCGGCTGCGGCTTCACGACGCGCGAGAGCGAAATGGTTCTGGCGTTTAAGCCGAGACGCCGGATAGCGCGGATAACGACGCTGTTCGGTTATGTCTTCAACATTACGATCGTCTCCGCCTTTGTCAACGTTTTCCTTTCGCTCAAGCTGGCGCAGGCGGAAAACTTTGTACTGGGAATATTTATTCCGCTGTCGGTGATTTTGATAATTTTTATTCTGCTGAGGATACGGGCGGTTCGGGCGTGGGGAGACCATCTGTTCGAAAATCTGGCGGGCAGAATTATGCATCAGGAATCCGCCAACACGGCATTGCTGCTCGATCACATAGGGCTTGATTCGATCGCGCAGGTTACAACAAAAGAACTTCCGGAAAACCTGCGGGACAAGCCCCTTTCGGAAACGGGGCTGAAATCCGATAAGAACATCCTGATAATG
>JAAZGC010000258.1 GCA_012511425.1 Clostridiales bacterium
GATATTATCTTTAAAGGCAGCGTTTATGACCTCGGTGTTAACCTTGGGCTTTACGGAATAACCGAAACCTGCTGTGCATCAAAGAACGCTAAAGATTTTGCTTCTTATTACGAGAAGAATATCAAATCATGGACAAAAACCGTTAATGACTATACGAAAGCTTGCGAAGAATATGCTCAGGCTGCTGATTAATTTCGATGTTCAAGGCGATATATAAAATATCTGACGAATATATATTTTTCGGAGGTTCGAAATGAGAAAATTTATTGTCGGATTAGTTCTTGTCTCTTTGCTGCTTTCATCTTTTTTATCTGCCTGCGGCGAAGAAAAATCAAATATTGGCAATGGCGATACGCAAGTCACCGAAACAGTATCACCCGAAGACATCGCTGCCGAAACTACCGCTGATGGTGACAAGCCGGATGTCATGAATGCGGATTACGAAGGAGCCGTCTTCAATGTCCTTTATCCCGAATGGTCGCTATATAACTATTATTATTTTGCCGACGAAACCAACGGCGAAGTCGTTAACGATGCCATATATGACCGCACGCTGAAGCTCGAAGAGGCTATGAACATTGATTTTACCTGGATATCCAAAGGGTATATAGACACAATTCATCCCGAGGTAAACAAAACGGTAATGGCGGGTATGGATACTTATCAGCTTGCTCTGACTCACTGTGCGACCAGTCTGGTTAACTATCCGAAACAAGGAATCGCAGCAAACTGGCTTGATGTCCCGGGAATCGATCTTGACAAATCATACTGGAACCAGAGCATAAAAGAACGAATGACCATTGCCGGCGTGCTTCCGTTCGAAGCGAACTCATTCATTCTGCCGGATGTCAACACCATATTTTTCAACACTTTACTGAACGACAACCTTATCCATGAAAATCTTTACAAGCTGACACTCAATGGAAAATGGACATGGGATAAACTTTCGGAATTTGCCGCACTTGCCTCTCTTGATATTGACGGCGACTCGAAATTTACCGAAAACGACCAATACGGCTTTGTCGGAGAGCTTGGATGGCAGTTCGCTTCGATACCGATTTCCTGCGGACAGTATATCATTACCGTCGATCCCGATCAAGGCGCCGTAATAACGATAAATACAGAAAAGACAATCAACATACTCGATAAATTAAAAACACTTCTTTATTCCGGCAACTCGGCGTTTACATGGAAATATTCAGACGCCTACGACCCGAATCAGGGCGGAAAACCGCCGGTTGACTTCAATGCGGGGAAAGCGCTGTTTTATCTCGTCCCCCTCTCACTCGCCTCAACTTTCCGCGAAATGGATACCGACTTCGGAATACTGCCGCTGCCGAAATATGATGAAACTCAGGAAAACTATGAAACTCTTAACTGGTCCGGCTTTATGGTAATACCGGTAACTGCCGGAGACCTTGAAATGGTCGGCACAGTTGTTGAAAATCTCGGCTATTTGAATGACAAGATAGTTCTTCCCGCATTTTATGAGATACTTTTAGGTCAAAAGATTTCCCGAAACGAAGAATCATCTCAGATGCTGGATATTATCTTTAAAGGCAGCGTTTATGACCTCGGTGTTA
>JAAZGC010000033.1 GCA_012511425.1 Clostridiales bacterium
CCATTTTCGATATTCAAGCTGTAAGAGAAGTGTTTGTAAAAGATCGGTCCGCCGCCGCGGTAGATGGAATCCATCTCCATACTGTGGCAGATGCTCGAAAGGAATATACAGCCGCCGGATGCAACGCTGTCGGAAACCATCTCGCCGGCTTTTATGATGTTTTCGGTCTGGGTATCGCGAATTTTCTTAAACAGTTCGTCGATTGCCTTCTGATATCTTTCCATTAACATAATAATATCTCCATTTTTTTCATTGTTTGGGTTTATCTATATCGAAAGTATAGTCCCTGTATTCGAAAAGCAACTGTTGCTCAAATTCTTCGGTAATTTCACCGTGCAACCCATGATAATGCTTTAGAATAACGCCGATTATAGGCTCAAATTTCGGTATAATAATTTGACGCTCCGGTGCTTGATTTAAAAGAACGCTTTTGAATGTATCAAAAATAACTCTATGACCCCTCCAGTTGTTTCCGGAAATCGCAGCCGGAACCAAAGAGGGAATACCGTTCTTCCGGATTACATGCAGAAGCTGAAGTCCGAGCAATTCACCGGCTCGCTTCAATATGTTAAGTGCGACCTCATCCCCCATATTAGCGGCATCGGTTACAAGAGGCGCGCATCTTGCGACACAGGCAACAGCCGAAAGTTGTCTCTGACCGTATATCGCGAATATTGCGGACCCGAGTCCGCTTCGGTTAAAACCGAAATGTTCCGAAATAAGATCTGTAAGCAGAGTTCTCGGTCCTCTTTCTTCGTCGTCGGCAATAGCGGCGAGAAAAGCCTGACGCGCTGTCCAGTAGCCGGACCCTTCGTCTGCAACCGATGCTCCGTATCCGCCAGTACCGAAACTCCTGCCCTGATACTTCCCAAAAAGGGTTGCGCCGGTACCCGAAAGCGCCAGCAAACCGTCACCAAATATATTTGCGGCGCAAAGCCCGATATCAAATTCACCGGTCATGCTGAGTTCACCGACTGAACATAAACTGCGAATTCTATCGATCAGACTGCCTTCGCATACACCGGATATTCTCTCTATATTACCGCCGTCTGCAAGCCCCAGTTGCGCAACGATTTCCGATGTGTGCTTTTCGATAAGATCACCAGAAGTCGTATTTTCCCTGAGACTGCCGCTCACCGCAGTTCTGATGATATGAAAATTATCGTCGTATAATATCGCCGCCACCTTTGTTCCGCCGGCATCGAGTGCAAGGTATTTTTCCATATCGATCACATGTAGAAGATATTGTCACGGTATTCTTCAAATATCTTCTCATTATGGCGATCGCCGCCGTCAAGATTCGCACTCATAAGAACCGGAGGAACTACGCCTTCGCTGATCATCCGGTTTACCGCTTCAATAACGATGCCGTTTATCAGCGCAGTGCCGACTGATGTTGAGGTAGGACCGATTTTTTCAGGCAGCCCGTCGATCGTAACCGCCGCATCGCCGATAACGCCCTTGTTATCGATGACGATATCGCAGACTTCAAACAAGCGTTTGCCGTCCGGATGTCTGGAACTGACCGCACTTGAATACGCAAGATTTGTTATGCAGATCGTTTTAACATTGTTTTTGCGTGCTTCGAGAGCCATATCAACCGGAACAGTGTTGCGACCCGAAACCGAATGAAGAATTAAACAGTCTCCGCGTCCTATATTGTTTTTTTCGAATATTATCTTCCCCAGACCTGGAACGCGTTCAAGAGCCGAAGTCATGGTAATAGGCCGGGTATTGAGCATAAAACCGGGGAAGAATAACGGATTTATCACGGCAAGTCCGCCGGTGCGGTAAAATACCTCTTCGGCAATTATGCCTGCATGTGAACAGCCGAATACAAAGACATTATTTTTTCGTATGATTGCCGATGCGATTTCGGATGAAGCTTTTGCTATCTCATCGGTCTGGCTTTTCCACGCATTTTCAATTGTTTCGGTAACAATGGCAATATAGTCGCTTCCGTTCATTATATTTACTCCTGTTCATGAATTTTATTGCTTTCATTATATACCAATTATCAAATTTAAGCAATAGCAAAGTGAAATTTTTAACAATGAACAGTTTTATCGAACAGATAAGCGGCATTTCTGGTTATATATGATATAAAAACCGAGCTTCAAAATATAACGGGGAAATCACTGAAGCCAAATCACTGTTTATTCTCTTTTCTTGTATAGAGCAATAAAGTTTTCATATCTTCTTCCAACAGCTGAATTTCGCTTTCGGCTTTATTGCGCAGTGCGCGCCCGTTTTGCTGGATTTTAAGTGTATCATTTATGGTTTCAATCAACTCTTTATTGACCGTCTGCAAAGTCTCCAATTCGATAATGCCTCTCTCGGATTCTTTTGCCGATTCGACGGTATTTTTCTTTATTTCTTTATTGTTTTCAACTAAAATCCTTTGCGTTGTTTTACTGATATTTCTTTGAATTTTCATGGCGTTCTCCTGACGCGCAAGCCCGAGAGCTATTATAATCTGATTCTTCCATATAGGTATTGTATTTAAAATTACCGACTGTATTTTTTCCGCCAAAAC
>JAAZGC010000259.1 GCA_012511425.1 Clostridiales bacterium
GGCTTTCTTTTGATTTCCTCTCCGTCGCCCTCGCTCTTTCTTGTAGCCTCTGAATGCTGTTTGTCAAGGGCGGCGCATCTTTTGGGACTTTTTACACTTTAGAGCTTGACTTTTGATAGTTAGTCTCCTTTTCGGGAATATTATTTTCACAACCCGTTGACAACTATAGTTTTCAATGATATAATAAGACTGCCACATCTTTATAACCATTGAAGAACTATAAATAATCCCTAAAAAGGGAAATTGCTGTTGTCTATTTTTGTTGTTAGTAATATTATAAACCCTAAATAGAGATTTGTCAATAGTAATTATAGGGATTATAGTGAAAACTTATTATGAACGGCTCCCCTTCATAGGGATAGGAGAGACTGCCATGACTTTTGTAAACCGCTTGGATGCCTTGTTAAAACGAGAAAAGCTAACTCGCAAGGAGTTTCTCGAAACAATGAAGTTCGGTAAGAATCAAATAAAATACTGGGAAAAGAACAACACTACGCCCAATAAATTAACGCTCGACGCAATCGCGGTTTATTTTAATGTTACGGTTGAGTATTTATTAGGTGAAGAAACCGAAGAAGACATAGCCCTCTCGGCGTTTAATCAAATGTACGGCTGGCTCGAAGAAAACGGGTATGTAATCGAAAAGGATTATGATGATAGTTATACCATAAGTAAAAACGGCAGAAGCTATCACGTGTTGTCCGAGGAACTGATGTCGGTAAGTCAAGAGATAAAAAACCGTTCCTCTCAGGGATTTGAACTCGCAATGCTCGATTGGGAAAGAGATACCTTCGACAAGTATACTTCCGAATCCCCTGAACGCCCTCTATCCAACGCAAAAGCAGGAGCACCTCCGCGGGAAACTTCCGTATTGCCGGTTTACGGTTCTATCAGCGCCGGTAGGGGTACTCTCGCAGAACAGGAAATAATCGGTTACGAGCCTGTAGAAGAAAAATATGCTGACGATGAGCATTTCTGGTTAGTGGTTAAAGGCAACTCAATGTCTCCTAAAATCGAGAGCGGGGATTATGTGCTTATCAAGATACAGCCGGAAGTGGAAGACAGCGCAATCGGCGCTTTTGTAATAGATGAAGTCGAGGGTTTTGTCAAACAAATACACCGTCATAACGGCCGTATCGAGCTTGTAAGTTTTAACGATATATACCCGCCTATTGTTTTTGAGGGAAAAAACAAAGAGCGCCTGAGGACTGTTGGGAAGGTCATTAAACTGATAAGAAAGATGTAAATAAGCATCCGTAACCATCATTATATAAACCAAATCGGTTAAAGAAAGGGTAATTTATCATGTTGTGTCAAAAGTGCGGAAAACAAAACCCGAATGACGCAAGGATATGCGCTTATTGCGGAGCTCCCCTGATATCACCTCAGCGTGCGCCGGGGCAGCCTCAGTATACTCAACCGCTACCTAAAAAGAAAAATCGCGGCTGCCTGATTGCCGTACTTTCGGTTGTAGCTTTTCTTTTCCTGATTATCATAATTCTCCTCGCAGGGTCGGGCGGCAAAGATAAAGACGGAGAAACTAAGACTGCCCAACCCGGAGAATCAGCCGCCGTCAACGCAGCGAAGCCCGAGCGGGAAGAGGGGAAATTGGGCGATTTCAACGTTACGATAAAAGATTCTGTTGTAGTTGAGAATGATGGAAAAAATATATTAATCGTAACATATTCGTTCACCAATAACTCAGACGATTCCAAAGCATTCATGTATGCAATTGAAGACAAACTGTTTCAGAACGGCGTTGAACTGGGAACGGTTTATACTTCATGGGGTATTGAGGAACATTACAACTTCGACAATAAGTCAAAGGAGATAAGACCGGGTGTGACACTGGATGTTCAGGAGGCTTATGAGCTCAACGATCCTGCTTCCGAAGTTGAAGCAGAGCTGTCCGAATCGTTCAGTTTCGCCGACGACAAACTTATTTATAAAATAAAAATCTCCGAGTAAAATAAGGGGAATTGCTAATGAAAGTCGTTTTGTATTTAAGATACAGCTCAGATAAGCAAACTGAACAGTCTATAGAAGGGCAGAAACGCATCTGCACCGACTTTTGTAAGCGTATGGGACATGATATTGTCGGGAGATATGTAGATCGCGCCACATCCGCCTTTAAAGATACCGATAAGCGTACTGAATTTCTGATGATGATTCGTGACAGCGAAAAACGCTTATGGGACGGCGTGGTAGTTTATCGCCTTGACCGTTTTGCAAGGAATCAATATGATTTTGCCGTATACGAAAGACGACTGAACAAAAACGGTGTGTTTGTTATTTCTGCGACCGAGAACATATCGGATACGGCCGACGGAGTCATCCTGAAAGCGGTTCTGCGCGGCATGGCTGAGTATTATTCGATTGAGCTGTCTCAAAAAATTACGAGGGGTATGGAGGATACAGCCAAAAAAGCGCACAGTGTAGGAGGCTCCATTCCGCTCGGTTATCGCATTAAAAACAAAAAATATGTCATCGAAGAATCGGAGGCGCAGATAGTCAGAGAAGCGTTCGAAATGTATGCCGCCGGGACATACATACTCGATATGTGCAGGACATTCAATGAAATAGGATATCGGAGTTCAAAAGGCTCGGTATTCACCAAGAACAGTTTCCATTCGGTTTTGTA
>JAAZGC010000260.1 GCA_012511425.1 Clostridiales bacterium
AATTCTATTTTTCGTCAATTTCGGTTATATAATGGGGGTTAAGATGATAAGGAATAACCGACACACGGCTGCTTTTATGATTTCTGTTTTGATTTTCTTCTCAATATTTTCTTTAAGTGTTTTTGCCGAAGAGCCATACGAGATGTGCGGGATAAACATTACGATTAATCTCGACGGCATTCCGGCAAGCATAGTTGACGACCGCGAAACCGGGAGCGGTGCAGAGATAAAACAAGTTACGACATCCGTAACCGTCTACAGAGCCGAAATCGGCGGCGAAGCTACAGTTCATGGCAAAATACACTTATATTTTACCGGAGATGAGATAAACGGATGGAAACTGAAGACAGATATTATTTTCGGAAATAAAACATACTCCGCCGGCAGTTATAAATACCACGGCACTAAGGTCAGCGGTAAAGTCACCGATTATGATGTATCGCAGGCGGGAGCGTATCAGGATATAACGGCTGACTTTTATAAAAATGCAGTTTCGTTAACTGTTCCGATTATGGAAACCGACCCCGGAGCAATTGAATATCAGCTGATATATGATTTGGGCGGCGGTGAACCTTCAATTCCTTCCGAAACCGGAAATTCTCCCGTTTTTACAATCACCATGACAGAACCGGTATTGCCGGGACATGTGTTTTTAGGCTGGAGCTCTGTTCCGGGCGGAGCGGTTGAGTATACCAAAGGTCAGAGCATCACGGCGGCAGCACCGTTAACCACCCTTTATGCCGTCTGGGTGGCCGATGCAGGAGGGAATGACCCGGGTGTAACTGATAAAACCAACGCTCCGGGTATAGCAAAGAGTGCCGATAAGAGCAGTGCCGCAGCTGGAGAAACAGTTCATTTTGTGTTGACTTCGAATGTCCCCGATTTTCTCGGCAGTTACCTGCCGCTGACTCAGCCGGATGATCCGACGGGACCGTCAAGAGCCCCTCTGTCCGAAAAATCGGGCATAATTCGCGGCAGTTATCCGATTACAATCACCGACACATATAATCCGGCAATAGTATTTAACGCCGTCTCCGGCAATATTACGGTAACTGTTAACGGAAAGCAGTTATCATCCGATCTTTATAATCTGACCGAAAATACCGGAAGTTTTTCTGTTATAATGGACCTTGTTACTCTCTTCGAATTCGGGTTCTTTACCGAAAGCGAGATAGATTCTGCCCCCGCGATAATAATTGAATATGATGCCAAGATGGCGTCAGAGGTTACGGCGGGAAGTTATCTGAACCAGGCGCAGGTCGCATATCTTGACAATACCGGCGCTGCTGCAAATTCCGCTGAAGCTTCGGTCGGAATCAATGTATACGGAATAAAGATATACAAATACGACCAGAGCGATAATAAACCGCTTGCCGGAGCTGAATTTTCCGTTACGGTCGGAGAAATAACCATAAACGGAACCACAAACGACAGCGGTTACTGCATCTTCGACGGACTCGCCGCAGGTGAGTATACGATAAGAGAAACAAAGGCGCCTGATGATTATATCAAAAGCGATACGCCTCTTGCGGTAAGCATCCCGGGAGACCCCGCGGCACCATCGGTCGGTGCAGACAACTATGCGGAAGTCAGATTTGCTAACTCACGCGTCCCGCTGACCGGAGGAGGCGGAACCGTGATGATGTATATTGCGGGAAGCTTATTGCTTGTATGCGGTATAAGCGGATTCTTCATTGTCAAAATAAACAGGCGAAAAGCAAATCTATATCGATGAAATGAAATTCAATGCGGCGGTCGGATGACTGCCGCATTTTTATGCTGCATGAAACAACCAATGCCTTAAACGGCATCAATGGTAAATTTTCTCAAACCCCTTGCAAAAATCCCGAATCTGTGGTATAATACATAGCGTTGCCCGGGGATGTAGCTCAGTTGGGAGAGCGCTGCGTTCGCATCGCAGAGGTCAAGGGTTCGAGTCCCTCCATCTCCACCAGGATATAACACAGCCATCGATACTTGTCGGAGTAACGGCTGTGTTTTTTGTTTTGGTTTATATAGTCATAAGCATATTCATATTAATTTTTCCAAAACATACATTAAAATTACAGTATTGTTAACAACATTCCCGCAAAACCTTAAGTATAATTACCATACGATATTTTTGAATTAATTAATCCATTTAAAGGAGCACGCAGATGGAAAAACTTAATATTGCTCTTATCGGCCTCGGATTCGGCGGCGCATTCGCACCGATTTACAAGGAACACCCGGATGTCGGAAGACTTGTTCTGTATGACGCAGACACGAATGTCTCAAAGCGCACTGCGGAATATATCGGCGGCGCCGATATTGCAGACAGCTTTGAAGCAATTTTCGGCGACAAATCTATCGATGCGGTTCACCTTGTGACGCCGATCCCGCTTCACGCCGACCAGACCGTCGCAGTACTGGAATCCGGCAAACATTGTGCCTGCACGGTTCCGATGGCTGTAACACTCGACGATATCAGGCGGATAGTCAAAGCCAGGCGCATGTCCGGCAAAAATTACATGATGATGGAGACGACGCTTTACACCTATCAGTATTTTTATGTCAAAAATATGCTGAAAGAAGGGAAGCTCGGGCGAATTCAGTTCCTGCGCGGCAGCCACTACCAGGATATGGCGCAGTGGCCGGACTACTGGATGGGATTGCCTCCGATGTGGTACGGTACACACGCCATTGCGCCATTGATAGGTCTTTCCGGATCGCGCATCTGCCGCGTCAACTGCTTCGGTTCCGGCACGATGTCGGACAGGCTTGTTCAAAGATACGGCAACCCATACCCGATTGAATCGGCGCTGTTCGAATTTGAGAACGGACTTAAGGGAGAGGCGACTCGGTCGTTATATGAAACTGCCCGGATGTATCAGGAAGGAATGTTTGTCTACGGTTCTGAAATGAGCTTTGAGTGGGGCTTCTGCGACGGAGATGACCCATATATCACTGCGCTTTATCCGCCGGATCCCGGCGCCAGAGGCGGCAGAACCGAATACAAGACTGCGCAGATGCCGAACTTTTATAACGACCTTCCCAAAGAGCTTTGGCATTTTACCGTCGGCGGCAATTACGATCCGCTGAATCCGCAGGAATCTCTCAAGCGCGGCGCCGGTGCGGGACATCACGGTTCACATCCTCATCTGGTTCACGAATTTGTGCGCAGCTGCATCGAAGAGCGCAAACCGGCGATAGACGAACACCTCGGCGGCAACATCACGGCAGCGGGAATATGTGCGCACGAAAGTGCGATGAAGAACGGCGAAGCGGTAATCGTGCCGAAATTCTAACATCAGGTTTATGCTTTCCCGGGCAGAATATAATACATCATTGACAAAACGTATATTCATTATCCGTTCAAATTTGTGCGACATTCCGTATGATAAAATGTTGACAAAAAAACAAAAATGTGCTATAATATATCAGTCTGTATATAAACTGACTTAATAAAATCTTAAAAAACCTCAAGCAAGCCGCATTATACTGCCAAGGCAGAATATTATGCGGTGTTTTTGCGGAATCGGAATCCGCAGGGGTTTCATGTGATTTACAACATTATGGTTCGTGAAAGGATGGCAGACACAAATGAAACTTGTTTTTGGCGTAAAGGACAGACCGAAGCCCGGCCAGATAATCGTCCTTGCTTTGCAGCAGATGCTTGCTATATTGGCGGCAACAATTGCCGTGCCGATGATAATCGGCAACGGTCTGACCCCTGCGGCGGCTATGTTCGGTGCAGGCTGCGGATCTATCGTCTATCTGCTTTTCACTCAGTTTAAAAGCCCGGTTTTCCTCGGCTCTTCATTTGCATTTATCGGTTCGATGTTCGCCGCTTTTGCAGGCGGAGTTTCGATGTCACTCGGCTGGCTGGGACTGTTTCTGGGAGCGCTCTTTGCCGGTCTTGTTTATGTCGTGATAGCGATAGTCATAAAATTCGTCGGAGTAGGCTGGCTCAATAAGCTTATGCCGCCAGTCGTTATCGGTCCCACAGTCGCCCTTATCGGACTTTCACTCGCCGTAAATGCCGTATCCGATCTTACAAAAGGCGATGTTGTAAATGCCGCCGGCGAAATGCTGGGTTCATCATATGTAGCGATGCTCTGCGGCTTTATTACTCTCGCGGTGACAATGCTTGCATCGACCTACGGAAAGGGAATGGTAAAACTTATCCCGTTTATCATAGGTATTATCTCCGGATATGCAGCCGCGGCAATATTTACGATTATCGGAAACACTGCCGGGATAGATGCCCTCAAAATTGTCGATTTCAGTGTCTTCTCAACCTATATGTTCCCCGACGGCACAGTTTCGCTGAATACATTCCTGAGCCTACCGAAATTTACCTTTATCGGAGCAATAAAAGGCATCCCCGAACTCAATCCCTCTTATGTCGCAACTATCTTCGTCGCATATGTTCCTGTCGCCTTCGTTGTATTCGCCGAACACGTAGCCGACCACCGCAACATCAGCTCAATCATAGAACACGATCTTCTCGAAGATCCCGGCCTTACGCGCACCCTTCTGGGTGACGGCATCGGCTCGATAGTAGGCGGATTCTTCGGCGCCTGCCCCAACACCACCTACGGCGAATCGATTGCCTGCGTCGCGATAACCGGAAACGCAGCGACCGTGACAATTCTTGCTGCTGCGATAGGCTGTGTACTCTTCTCGTTCATAACCCCGCTAATTGCTCTTGTCGACTCTATCCCCGCCTGTGTAATGGGAGGCGTCTGCATAGCCCTTTACGGCTTTATCGCAGTCTCCGGTCTCAAGATGCTGCAGCAGGTCGATTTAAGCAAGAACCGCAACCTGTTTGTCGCATCCTGCATCCTCGTGGCCGGTATCGGCGGACTTACTATTAAGGTCGGCGCGGTAACCCTTACTTCGATCGCCGCTGCGCTTATCCTCGGAATCCTTACCAACATCATGCTATCAAAAGAAAAGGACGAAACAGCTGCCGATTCTATAACAAATGTAAAGAAAAAAACCAAGAAATAATCTAAAACGTAAAAGCCCGCCTGCTGTCGGTAAAGACAGACGGCGGGCTAAATTTTATGATTAATATTTCAGATAAAATAACTCAGACGAGCGCGCCTCTCTCAGTCAGCATTTCCTGCATATAAGACACATCGATATCACGCGGCGCGCAGCCGTTTTTAGCGGCAAGATAAGCAGCAGTTCCGGCAGCCTCACCGATACATGAGGTAATAGGCATTATCCTGAACGATGAATGTGCCGCATGAGTCGAAGAGATAGGCCGCCCGGCGACAAGCAGATTTTTCGATCCTGCGGGGATAATAGCGCGGTAGGGAATTGTATAGTAATCATTTTCGGGTATCCGCTTTATATATGTGCCGGTGCCGGAAGGGTTGTGGATATCTATGTCGTAAGTGCCGCGCGCGATGCGGTCGTCGAATTTTCGGACGCCTAAAATATCATCTTCGGTAATACGGTATTCACCGACTATCCTGCGGCTTTCGCGTATTCCGAGTTCTGGGGCTGACATAATAAGCTCGCAGTTCTCCATTCCGCGGATATTGTCTTTCATGAAGCGATACATCTCGTATACCTGTTCTCTCGCTTCAAGCTCGCCTGCGGTATAGTCTTCAACATCAACGGGGTCGCGGCCGACTATGCGCGTTGTGTTCAGGTGCATCAGCTGCTTGTACGGCATACGGAAAATAAGTACGTTTTCGCGTGGGTTCTTTATCTTTCCTTCAACGCGGAAATCCTTGTAAAGCTGCTGCATCGCCGGAAGATCAATTTCATCCCACCTGGCGTTGGCAAGGCGGAAATTAAGCGTCATCGGCTGGCAGAGCCCGTCTTCTTCGCGGCCCGGTTCGTATTCAAATCCGCTGAATGCGGAAAGATCGCCGTTTCCGGTGCAGTCAATGTAAATCTTGGCGCTGAGATTAATCATTCCGGAAACGGTGGCAGCGGTAACCGATTTTATTTCGCTGTCACGGCAATCGACCGATGCCAGCTTTGAGTGGAAGAGCAGCTTTATCGAAGGATACTCGCCGACCATGCGGTCGAGCGCCAGCTTCATGAACTCTTCTTGATACATTCCGGAATCCGGCGCATCACTGCCGCCGAGTTCAAAAACTCTCCGTCGCATGTCATCGAATAAGCCGGTGTTTACCGACTTCCACGAACCATGCTCCCGCCAGTCCATAAACGGATGAACGAGACCGCAGGTCGCCATTCCGCCGAGAAAACCGTACTTTTCGATGAGTATGACAGATGCGCCTTCCCGTGCAGCCGCTATCGCTGCCATTACGCCGGCAAGTCCGCCTCCTGCGACCAATACATCGAAATTACCGTCTATTCTTTTCGGTTCAAAATATCGTTTTGTTTTCATGATATACCTCCGGATTATAAAAATCACTGTTCCATATCTCTGATTATACCACAGATTTCTTCTTTTTACAACAGTATAAATAATATATTTCTCTTTTAATGCCTGCAATAAGAATGTAAATTGCCGGTTAAATATTGCACCCTTACTTGACTTTTTGCTGCATAAGTAGTATAATTATTTTGTAAGAATTTTTTGCCGCAAAGGATAATCTTAATGACGGAGTATATCGGATGCGGCGCTGCGGAGGAAAATATAATGACAATAACAAAAGAGACGATAATCGGCGACATTCTCGATTACGATATAGAAGCCGCCAAGTTTTTCATGGAAATCGGGATGCATTGTCTCGGCTGCCCGGCTTCACGCGGTGAAAGCCTCGATATGGCCTGCGAGATCCACGGCGTTGATGTCGATGATCTGGTAAGCGAGATCAACAACTTCCTTGCCGAAAAAAACGATAACACCGAAAACAAATAACATTGCACGGGCTTCTTCTTCAGCGGTGTATTCCGCCGGCGTTAAGCCCGTTTTTTAATCTGAATTTGTCAAACAATATTGCGAAAAAACAATATGCGGCTCTCGGCAGCCGTCTTGAATGCTGCGCGCACTATGTAAGAAGCGGCGGCGTCCTGCTTGATGTCGGCACCGACCACGCAATGCTGCCGATATCTCTTGTGTTGAGCGGAAAGATTAACCGAGCCGTTGCTTCCGATATAAATGGCGGTCCCGTCGCCGCAGCTGAAAGAAATGTCTCCCGCAACGGTCTTTCGGATAAGATAACTGTTATAAAAACAGACGGTCTTACCGGTTTGGAAAAATTCGAACCGACAGACATAGTCATTGCCGGGATGGGCGGGGAAATGATTATTTCGATTCTTAGCTCAAAAGCCGCAGAATGGTCAAAAAGGGAAGGCATCCGTTTTATTCTTCAGCCGATGACGCGGCAGAGTCTGCTTCGCCGTTTTCTTGCCGAAGACGGTTATTTAACAGAATATAACAGCCTCGCCGAAGACACCGGCGGCAGGATATACGAAATAATCGTCTGCCGTTTTACCGGCGAGCCGTATACAATATCCGAAACGGAAGCTATCGGAGGAAGCATAAACCGTGACTCACCCGACGAATTATTTATCAAGCATCTTGCGGGTAAAATAAAACAGCTGAGACGACAGGCCGAGGGAATCTTGAAATCCTCAGACAATGAAATCCGCAGAACAGAGCTTTCCGCTATTATGTATACCGTTGAAGGTCTCGAAGAACTGAAGAAATTGATAAACGCCGAAAAGGGAAAGAGCAATGCCGAGCTGTTATGATATATACCGTTATCTCGACGACCTGATTCCGTCCTCACAAAGCGAGGAATGGGACAATGACGGTCTGATGATTGGGTCCGTTGCGGAATGCAGAAAGATATTGCTCACGCTTGACCCAACCGCCTCAGCCGTAAGATACGCCGCCGAAAACGGCTTCAACGCAGTAATAACCCATCATCCTCTGATATTCCGACCGCTCAAAAGTATAAGTGACGAGAGGGTAATAAGAGCCGTCAAAGACGATATTGCGGTGATGAGCTTTCATACCCGTCTCGATGCCAATTCTCCCGGCGTAAACGACGCGCTCGCGGCAAAACTCGGGCTTGCCGGTATTGAAATTTCCGGTATGCTGCGGATAGGGAATACGGACAAATGCAGCCTCGCTTCTTTTGCACATTCGGTGAAGACGGCGCTGAATACCCCCGAAGTGACTTACGGCGGACCCGGAAAAGTCTCGCGGGTAGCGGTTTTGGGCGGTTCGGGCGGGGATTATATAAAAGAAGCCGCCCGAATCGGCGCCGACACCTTCGTTACCGGCGAGTGCGGTTATAATACGCTCTGCGATGCCGCCGATGCCGGACTTAATGTAATCTGCGCCGGTCATTATCATACCGAAGCGCCGGTGCTCTCGCTGCTCCGTGACTTTATTTCAGCAGCATTTCCTCAGACAGTCTGCGAAATGTATGAAAGCTATCCGCTCGAAGTAATCTGAAGAATCCGACACTTGAATATTGAAAGAAGGTAAACTTCCATGCGTAGAACCAAGATAGTTTGCACAATAGGTCACGCTTCCGACAATGAACAGACGCTGCGAGAGATGCTGTTGTCCGGAATGGATGTTGCGCGTTTGAATTTCTCGCACGGCGACCATGAAAGCCATAAGCATAAAGTAGATCTTGTCCGCCGGCTGAGTGCGGAAACCGGCAAACATACAGCTCTTCTGCTTGACACGAAGGGACCGGAGATACGTGTCGGTCTTTTTCGCGGCGGCAAAGCTATTCTTGAGTCGGAAGAACAGTTTATTATGACATCTGAAGATATATTAGGCGACAACAAACAGGTGTCGATTTCTTACAAAGGCCTTCCGGACGATGTCAGCCCGGGCGATATCATACTCATGGATGACGGTATGATCGCCTTGAAAATCATTTCAGCCGGAAACGGTAGGATCGTTACAAAGGTGCTGAACGGCGGTGTTCTGACCGACCGTAAAAGCCTCTGTGTCCCCGGAGCGCATATAAATCTCGACTTTTTAAGCCCTCAGGACATAGCTGACCTTGAATTCGGCATAAAAGAAGACTTCGATATCATCGCTGCTTCCTTTACCCAGTCCGCCGAAAATATCCGCCAGATGAGACGCGAACTTGAAAAGCGCCATTGCCGCGACATGATGATATTCGCAAAGATAGAATCGGTGCTCGGCGTCAGGAATATCGACGAGATAATAAACGAAGCAGACGGAATAATGGTCGCGCGCGGGGATATGGGGGTAGAGATACCGCTTGAAAACGTCCCGATAATTCAGAAGCAGATTATAGAGAAATGCCGCGAACGCGGAAAAACAGTTATCACCGCAACTCAGCTTCTCGAGTCGATGACCGTCAATCCCCGTCCGACAAGGGCGGAAGTAAACGACGTCGCAAACGCTATTTTTGACGGCACCTCGGCTATAATGCTCTCGGGCGAAACCGCAAACGGCAGATATCCGGTCGAAAGCGTAAAGACAATGGCGAGAGTTGCCGAAAGAACGGAAAGCGCGATAGATTATAAAAAGAGATTCAAAGAATATTTCTTTACCGAGCTTTTTACGTCGGTAACGACGGCGGTTTCCCACGCCGCATGCACAACCGCCTCCGATCTCAAAGCAACTGCAATAATAGTTGTATCAAAATCCGGACAGACCGCAAGAATGATCTCGAGATACCGTCCGGACACACCGATAGTCGGATGTTCCCCGCTTGTTAAAACCTGCCGTCAGCTGAATATAGTCTGGGGCGTAACCCCCGTTTTGATAGACGAGGTCGACACCATTGACAGACTAATCGACGGTGCGGTAGAAGCAAGCATGAACAACAGTCTTGTAACATACGGCGACCTTATAGTTATTACCGCCGGAATTCCGATCGGAATCAGCGGTACTACAAATATGCTTAAGGTACAGATAGTCGGGAATGTGCTGATAAACGGCACCGGGCTTTCACCGGGCAGCGTCTGCGGAAATCTCTGTGTCGGAAAAAATGCCGAGGAGCTTCGCATGAATTTCAAGGAAGGCGATATAATAGCCATTCCGGAAGTTGATTCAAGCATAATCGACCTTATCCGGCTGGCAGGCGGTATAATAACCGAACACGGCGGACCCGAATCATATCCTGCCATCGTCGGACAAACTCTTGCGATACCGGTGATTTCCTGTTCGGCGGGAGCGACGGGGATACTTAAATGCGGAACCACCGTGACACTCGATGCCTATACAGGTATCGTACATTCAAATTCATAAGGACTGATTATTGATGAACAAGGAATTAATGAACCAGCTTATATCTTTCTACTGACAGCCGCGATATTAACAACCGAATTTTTGATTTAATATTGCGGAGGAAATTATTTTGATATTAAGACTTGAAGAGATAAAAAGTTTACTTTCCGAACTTAAGGAAAGAGTTGCCGAACTCGGCGATTCAATGCATGTTGAGGAAATGAGAGCAGAAGCGGCTGAGCTTGAAAAACAGACTCTGGTTGAAAATTTCTGGGCGGATGCCGAAAAATCAAGCAAGCTGCTCCAGAACATTAAAAGCATAAAGGAAAAAGTAAGCGATTTCGACGAGCTTTTATCGCGCGTCGAAGACACAATCGTACTCTGCGAAATGGCGATCGAAGAGGAAGAAGAAAGCGAGATAGACGCAATAGAGAGCGAATTCAACGAGCTTGTCGAAGAAGAAAAGCAAATGCGCCTCGACCTGCTTTTATCCGGCGAATACGACTCTCATAACGCCATTATCAGTTTTCACCCCGGCGCCGGAGGAACGGAAGCTCAGGATTGGGCATTGATGCTTTACCGCATGTATATCCGTTACGGCGAAAATCATAAATTTAAAGTCCAGATGCTCGACTGGCTCGATGGCGACGAAGCCGGACTTAAAAGCGCTACTCTCCGTATTGCCGGCAAGAACGCATATGGATATCTCAAAGGCGAAAACGGCGTTCACCGTCTCGTCCGGGTATCGCCTTTCGATTCATCGGGACGACGCCACACCTCGTTTGCCTCGGTCGAAGTAATGCCGGAGTTTAATGACGAGGATATGAAGTTTGAAATTCGCCCCGAAGACATCGAAGTCTCCGCACACCGCTCATCAGGCGCAGGGGGACAGCATGTAAACAAAACCGACTCGGCTATCCGCATAGTTCACCTTCCCACCGGCATCGTTGTAGGCTGTCAGAACGAACGCAGCCAGCTCCAGAATAAGGAGACGGCAATGAAAATGCTCAAGGCGAAGCTTATGGAGATAAAGGAGAGGGAAAAGCTGGACAGAATTGAGGACATTCAGGGAACAAAGACGAATATCGAATGGGGAAGCCAGATCCGTTCGTATGTCTTTATGCCGTATACCCTCGTTAAAGATAACCGTACCGGCTATGAAGACGGCGACGTCCAGTCGGTAATGGACGGAAACATCGACGGATTCATAACCGCATACTTAAAGCTTGAAGCCGGAAAGCGGCTTGACAGCGGTTTTGACAAATAAACAAGAAATATAAAAAAACCGACGGGAGCGGTTGGATTATGAAAAAGAACGAATATAAGATTTACGTTGCGATTGCGCTCGGAGCTCAGGCTTTTGCGCTTGTGATTGTCGCGCTGATCCAGAAGGTCAGGAAAGACAAGGCGTCGTTCAGGTACTTTATCGCATCTTCGTTATGCGCCATTGCCGGACTTCTGTTCGCCATCGAAAAATTCAGCTGGGACAGCGATGTCGCCGGTCTCAAGAGCGGTCATTTCGATATCAGATTCAACCCGGGTTTCGACAGCCTTGTAAATAATATTCTGCATAAAGATGTATCCGAGCCTTCCTGCGATGCCGAAGAACCGGCGTATGAACCTGATGATATTACCGAAGAAGATTAAAAGAGGCTAAGATAATGAAAACAAGCGAAAACTGCCTTTTCTGTGCGATAATTGCGGGAAAAATTCCATCGACAAAGGTATACGAAGACGAATATGTCTTCGCCTTCCGCGATATCAACCCTCAGGCGCCGACGCATATCCTTGTGGTTCCCAAAGAACACATCGGTTCAATGGACGAAGTGAACTCCGAAAATTCGGTTATCGCCGCGAAGATATTCGAAGCTATCCCGAAAATAGCAGCGCAGGAAGGGATTAAGAACGGCTACCGCGTTATATCCAACTGCGGTCCCGACGCCTGCCAAACGGTGCATAACCTGCATTTCCACATATTGGGCGGAGCTCAGCTGGCCGACAGAATGGCTTAAAACACAAGGGGAGATAATAACATGAAGGGTATATTTTCAGCGCTCATCAACTGCTTTGACGATAAAGGCAGACCGAATATTAAGGCTCAGAATGCCGTCGTCGATTACAATATTGACGTCGCGGCAGTCGACGGACTCTATGTAAACGGCTCGACCGGCGAAAGCTTCAATATGCCGCTTGAAGACAAACGCACCGTATTGAAAGCCGTTGCGGAGCATAACAACGGACGCATCGACCTTATCGCACAGATAGGCTCGAATGTCATAGAGGAGGTATACTCGCTCGCAGATACCGCCTATGAATCCGGATATAAAGCCATATCCGCCGTTTCACCCTATTATTATCAGTATTCAAAAGCTGAAATTATCGATTACTACCGCCGGATAGCGGATAAATCAAAGCTTCCGCTCATTATCTACAATATCCCGGTTCGCACCGGCGTTGCGCTTACAAGGGAGGATTTTGCCGGGCTTTTCGCAAATCCGAATATAAAAGGCGTAAAATTCACCTCTCAGGATATGTTCCTGCTCCAGCAGCTCCGTCATGATTTTCCGGATATAACAATATTCTCCGGTTATGATGAATTCCTTCTCTCCGCAACTGTTTTGGGTACGGACGGCGCAATAGGTACCACCTATAATATCGCCGGGCGCTTTGCAAAAGAAGTTTTCGAAGCCGTCAAGCGCTCCGATCTTCCCGCCGCATACGCCGCTCAGCATAAGCTCAACGTTGTTGTCGATCTGCTGCTTAAAAAGGGAATTTTCCAGACGCTTAAAGCAGCTGCTGAGCTTGAAGGAATCGAAGTCGGCTCGCCGCGCCTTCCGATGTCGGAAATCAATCCGGAACAGCGCGAATACGCCGCCAAAGTGATGAAGTATATCAAGGAAAACCTTTAATTCATTCACTTCAATCGGCTGAATTGTAAATAAAAAAACAGGGAAGCTGTGCGGCTTCCCTTTATTTAAAAAATATGCGAAAAAAGGCAAAGCTTATATTTATACTTTTTGCGGCTCCGGTGCTTACGGTTTTTTTATATATTATCTTACATGAATTCGGACATATGATTGTAATGCTGTCAGCCGGAGCAAAAATCACGAAATTCAGCATATTCGGTGCATATGTCAGTGCCGAAGGAGGCAGTTATACTGATTATTCCGAGATGTGGCGTCATGCAAACGGCATGCTGTTTCCGGTATTGATTTCATATGTATACTTGTTGTTTTATAAAAGCAATTCCGAGAAAAATTTCTACAGGATATTTTCATTTTATGCGGGTTTGGTTCCCGCAGCTTCAATACTTGCCTGGATTGTTACACCTGTTTCGTTTATGAGCGGCAATGCGCCGCCGGGTGACGATGTTTCGGATTTTCTTTTCATTTTTACTAAATACGGTCATCCGTTATTTGTCGGCTTTGCTGCCGTTGTATTTATCGGAATCAGCGTTATGCTGATGGTTAAAAAGCGGGTAATACATAATTACGTCGAAGTGGTGAAGGGATTGCGGTAAACTAATATGGAACTGCGAAAGATAAATAAAAATGACGCCGCGAATCAATGGGAATATACAACCTCACTGCCCGAAGACGAAAACGGACTGACTAACCCGTTTCACGGTGTTACTTATGAAGAATACCTGAAAAAAGTGCTTCCGCTCATTATCTCATACGAACACCCGAAAGATATGCCGGATTGGTTTGTGCCGGAAACATATTACTATCTTTGGGATGGCGATTGTATTGTCGGAGAGTTCCGAATTCGTCACTGCTTAACGGAAGCGCTCCGCAGCGGCGCAGGGCATATAGGTTACAGTATCCGTAAAGAATCCCGCGGAAAAGGTTACGGAACCGCCGGCTTGAAACTTACTATACAAATTGCCAGGGAAATTGTTCCGGAAGACGAAATATACCTGCGCGTGAAAAAGGATAATATTGCTTCACAAAAGGTAATGCTTAATAACGGCGCATATTTCGCATACGAAGATGAAGAACACTATTTTATGCGGATACGGAAATAAAGGGTTCATCTGAAAATTTCCTGGCTGCCGCGACGATATAAAATGAACATATCCAAAAAAGATAAGAGGTTAGTATGTCTACAAGAATTGAAATACTCAGCGATTTTTACAACCAAATAAATGAAGATGCAAGACTGCAAAAATCCAGGCACGGACAGCTCGAATACATCGTAACGATGAATTATATCCGGCGCTTTGCGGCAAAGCATTCAAAAGTGCTTGAGATAGGAGCCGGGACAGGCAGGTATTCAATCGCGCTTGCAAAGGAAGGCATGGATGTAACCGCAGTGGAGCTGCTGGAAAGCAATCTTGCGATTTTAAGGGAAAACAGCAAAGGAATCGATAATATAAGGTCATTTCAGGGCGATGCCACGAATTTAGGTTTTCTCGGCAGCAGCTCCTTCGATGTGACTTTGGTTTTCGGTCCGCTTTATCATCTCTACGAGCCGGAAGATGTTCATAAAGCCATTGATGAAGCAATCAGAGTCACAAAACCGGGCGGCGTCATACTATTTGCCTTTATTTCTGTTTTCGCCATTATGTATGCGTATTATTTTTCCGGTAATTGGGCATACGGACAAAGAGAGAATTTTACCGAAGATTACAAAGTGAAGCATTTCAAAGAGCAGGTTTTCACCGGATATGATATAGTGGAATTTGAGGGATTATTTGAAGATAAGCCGGTCGAATGGATCACCACTGCCGGTACCGACGGCTGTCTTGAATTGCTTCATGCTAATCCCGATTTCGCTATCTCCGATGAGGATTTTCCTGTGTTTGCAGAGTGGTATCTTGCGTTTTCGGAAAAGCGGGAGCTTTTGGGAAATACGAACCATCTCTTGTATATATGCCGCAAAGAGTTAATATATCAGACATAAACAAAGGGAAGCTGTTCGGCTTCCCTTATATTAATCAGTTTATCTCAAGTCCGTCTTTGTCGGGTAGCGGCGGCTGATGCACCGCAGGCGACGTCTGGTACCAATACGCAACCGAGCTGAGATCGTCCTGAAGCGGCAGATAACGCCCGCCCTGACGCCAGCCGAGTGCCTGAATGGTAACGCAGAGGTCTTTCTTGAAGTAGATAGGGTCGGTGATATGCCAGCGATACATCGAGAAACGGCGGTTGCTTCGATATGTCGCGTCTGTTTCGGATACCTTTGAAAGTCCGGCATAAGGGGAAGAGAAGGGCTGATATTTCCCGCCGACATCAAAATTGTAAGAACCGCAGAAATAGTCCTCGGTACCGGTGCCGCAGATAGTCGGGAATTCTTTGTCGCCGTCGATGAAGAATTTTATCTCGCCTTCCCCCCACCATCCGTTATTGTTGACGCCCCAGAGCATGGATGTGCCGACAAACTGTCCGTCGCCTTCAATTCCGTCAATGATAGTATAGACATCCTTGTAGGGCAGCGGATTTGTATGGCGGAAGCGGGCGCAGAAATACATCGGGTCTTCTTCGAGCTTGGTTTCGATGTAGTCTATCTGATAATAACAGATCGCATCCCGGTCGCTTATGTTCTCAAGGGTAACCAGCGCGCGCTTTTTAAAGGGCATTGTCCAGTAGCAGTTGCAGCCGCACTTCGGATTGACGCAGACAGGCAGCGAATTTATCTGCGCATACTGGTCGGGCTGCGGATTTGCAAAGAAGTCGCCTAAAGGAGCTTCAACCGCCGGGGTATCCGAATCGTCCCAGTAGATTCTGAGAATCATCCAGCGCCATGACTCAAAGGCTCCGGTAATCCAGATGTGCTTTATCGCCCCCTCGGCTCTTATATCCGCGAGAACAAAGTTTTTTCCCGGAGCGATTGAAACCGAAGGCGAAACCTTCCAGCCGATACCTAAATCCCTTGCGCAGGATGCGCCGGTACCTTCGGTCGCCATTCCGCCTTTACCCTTTTCTCCGGTGAAGTTTTCCGCGGAAATCGACCTTGTAATTGCCGATGAGCGGCGGGCAAGATCGAAAAGTCCGCTTCCGAGTCCGTTATACATGTTTGTTCCTCCGTTTATGTTTATTCGTTGTGATTTAATAATCTTATATTAGTATTCGCTTTTGGAATCAGTTCATTTCGGCATAGCTGTCCATCAGCTTTTCCATCAGTTTGTTGTCCTTGTTCTGACGTTTTTCGTAAGATGAAGCATAACTATCCTTGCGCGCGATGATCGCGTCGAAGACCGCCTCAGCCGCATAGTCAAGCGCCGCTGCGTTGACAAACACGAAGTCGATATATGAGACGTCCATGACAAGGTCAAGCATTTTTTCGGAATCCTCGTCGCGGGTGCCCTTGCCTTTTAGCACAATATCATAATATGCCGGCCGGACGAGGCGATGGCTTTCGTAGTTCAGCGCTTCAAGTATAATAGCCGCCCTGTCGGTATCCGTGACATAATTCGGTATCGCAAAGTATGAGGTGCCGAGGTTCGATGAGATGTAGTTCTCCTGATTTTCATCGAATTTCGGTGTAGGAATGATGCCGAAGTCGGAATCAAGCGAACGAAGAGTCTCCGCATTTCTCACATTTGCTAACCAGTAAAGCAATCGGTTTTCGTTCATTGCCGACATGATCTGATCAACCGACATTTTGTCATAATCAACGCCGTCGGTCAGATTTGTCAGCTTGTGGACTCCGGAGTAGAGATTTTCAAAGCGGTCGTTGGAATAGTCGTAGTGATAACGCCCTGCCTCGTCTGCTGACGTAAGTCTTAAGCCGAAGGAATAAAAGAGATTTCGCCCAGAATGCAGACCGACCGAAGCGCCGAAGCAGTCGGCATCCGAAGTCATTTTTCCGTCGCCGTTTATGTCGGCGGAGACGGCGGCATTATCGAGGTTGAGCTTATCAAGCGTCCATTTTCCGGCGGAGACCGTCTCGTAATATTTCCGAGAGAATAATCTTCAACCATTTTCTTGTTGAAGAATACAACCTCCTGATTCCGGATCATGTCGAGGGTATAATCTCCGACCGCAGTATAGAGTTTGTTCAATATCCGAACGTTTTGATTCCACCCGTGGCACCACCATGGGCGGTCGAAATCAAGATAGTTAAGCGTAAGAAGGTCGGTGAAAGCCCCGAGTGTTTCGCAGCCCCACCAGTAGTCGGGAACTACGATGTCAAACGCGCCGTCAGCCGCCAAAAGGGAATTGTTAATAACGGCTCGAAGACCGGAGTTCCAGTCGTCAGAGTAATCGATAACATGGAGAGTTATCCCGAATCTTTCCTCAACTGCCCGGTTGCGGGCAAAAACCGCGTCGTTTTTAATCTCGCCGGTTTCTTCTTCGGTGAAGAAATCGTCCAGCCGGGAATTTCTGACCGCAATGGTGAAATCTGCGCCGCCGAAATCGATATCGGGCAATCCATCGCCCAATGTCGTTTCTTCTGTCACGGTATCGGAATTTTCGGCTGCGGGAAGATTATCCGTTTCGTTTTTGCTTGACGAAGAAGGCTTCCCGCAGGAAACAAAGACGGATACGGCTAATACAACGGCAAGCAGCAAAG
>JAAZGC010000261.1 GCA_012511425.1 Clostridiales bacterium
TACGGCTTCGAGGGCGTTTCCCTGCGCCCCGCCTGGTTTACCCCGCTTTACGGAAAGTATAAGGGAGAGCGCTGCGAGGGGGTTCAGATTCACATCACCGACCGCAGCCGCTACCAGCCCTTCGAGTTTGCCGTCCGGATGATCGACGAGCTTCGCGCCCGATTTGAGCAGTTTGAGATGACGACATACATCGACCTGCTGTTCGGCGACGACCGCCTGCGCAACGAGTATATCGGCCGGGACGCCGTCGACAGGTTTTTCTCCATGAACCGGGAGCAGCTTGCCGAATGGGCGGCGTCTTCCTATCACGACCGGATCTACTGATTCATCGAAGTTCCCCGGAAGTCAGCGGAACATTCGGCCGGATTGTTGATTCGCTGCCGATTTTACATACATTTTACACTAAAGATAATATTTTCGCATACAGATATCCTTTTATTAAGCGGATAAACCGGCCGAATTGTAAAATTGTATAAAAGCGTGTTGGCATTTTTGGCTAATATGACGGTTGACATTTTTTGACAGTTATGTTAATATCTATATACGTGGGCATCAATTTAACACAAGAATTGCCCATAGATTTTTATGGAGGGTTTATAACCAAATGAAAAAATTAGTTTCCATCGCCGTAGTGATGATGATGGTTCTCGCGCTGGGCGTTTCGTCCTTCGCTTCCACCAACCTCCCGGCTGACGACGGCAACATCAAGTATGATGTTCCCGGCTGCCTCGCTGCCCCCGTTCTCGACGGAAAGATCAACGACGGCGAGTATTCTCTTATCGATACCCCTGCTACCAACTGGTCCCGCGCTGTCGCCGACGACGCCAATGACGGCCTCGCCGACGACCTCGCAAAGAACGCAAAAGTTTACATGACCTGGGATGCCGATTATATCTATTATGCATCCACTTTCACCGCCCCCAACGGATTTGTCAACATTTGGGCCGACGACCCGGGTTCCATGTGGTACTCCGGCGCTATCCAGATGACATACTGCGACACCCAGTCCCGTGACGACGACACCCAGAACCGCCTTGAGTACGGTTTCGGCCTTGCCGCCGACGGAACCAAGATTACCACCGTCTGGGCAAATCCGGAAGATTTCTCCGACGCTTATACCGCAGAGATGATCCCGGACAACTTCGCATTGACCGTTGACGGCAACAACGTTACCTTTGAAGTCCGCACCCCGTGGGGCGCCTTCCAGGCTGCCAAGGGCGCTGTAGGCGTTCAGTGCGGTATCACCGTTGTTTATTCCATCGGCGTTGAGCAGGATTATGTTCACGCTCAGCTCGCTGCCGGCTGCACCGGCGAAGGCGGCAAGAACGTTATCCACACCGCTCTTCTCACCCTGACCGAAGCTCCGCCTCCTCCCGTAGTTGAGGAAGAGCCGGCTGCAGAAGAAGCTCCCGCTGCAGAAGAAGCCCCCGTTGCCGAAGCCCCCGTTGCCGAAGCTCCCGCTGCCGAAACCGTTGACGCAGCTCAGACCGGTGACGTCGCCGCCATCCTCGTGCTGGCTGCCGTCGCTGCTCTCGGAACCGCAGCTGTAGTTTCCAAGAAGCATTAATCTGCTTTAGCCCGCGATAATATAGAATTATCATAGCTGAATTGAACAGCCCCCCGCCTGATGGCGGGGGGCTGTTCGCGAGTTTCGGCGAAGCCGAAACATCGCAGTCCCAAAGTTCAGTTTTAGCTTATGTTCTTTCTAAGGAAAGTTTTGACTGCGTCAAAACTATTTATGGAGCGGGGCTTGTTCGCTGAATACCGCCCCCGGCGGTATTCGCGAATATTGCCAAAGGCAATATATCGCTCGCCCCTGACTTGCACCTTCCGGTGTAAGTCGAGAGGTTTGGCTTCGCCAAAACGTCTCCGTACCAAAGCAAAGTCTTTATTTATGTTTTTTCTGATGGTTATTGAATAACCGCGGAGCGGTTATTCTGCGAGTTTTGCTTTGCAAAATCATCGTTGAATACCGCCTCTGGCGGTATTCGAGAGTTTTTCCTTCAGAAAAACATCGCCGCACCAAAGTTAAGTTTTTATCGGTGTTTTTTCTGTGGTTAGTTTCGGCTTTGCCGAAACTAATTAAATGAAATATCTCAGCCGCGGGCGGCTTCTATCACCATCATCAGCGCATGATTTGTCGAAAGATACCTTATATGCTGGCGGGTGCCGCGCAGGCGGAGGGCTCTTTGAATAACTCGTCCGCCGCGGACTGCGGCGACAAACACCGTGCCTACCGGAACTTCTTCGGTTCCCCCGTCGGGGCCGGCGATGCCGGTTATGCCTACGCCGATATCGGCGCCGGAGGCGGCCATGATTCCGCGCGCCATCGCTTCGGCACATTCGGGACTGTAAACGGTTTTTTCGGCGAAAAGCTCGGGCGGGACGCCTAAAAACGCCGTCTTTGCCCGCTCGGTGTAGGTGACGGCGGAATATTCAAGGACGGCGGAGCTGCCGGAGACGTCGGTCAGCCGCTTTGTGAGAAGGCCGCCGGTGCAGCTCTCGGCGGCGGAAATATGCAGACCCTTTTCCCGCATCAGCCGGACGGCCGCTTCTTCAAGCGATTCGTCGACGCCGTAGATAAACGGCCCGACGTCCGTCTCGTAAATCTGCTCTGTCATGCCGCGGCATTTTTCCCGGCCTTCTTCCGGCGTATTGCAGCGGGCGGTCACCCGAATGCGAACGTCTCCCTCGCCGCAGTAGGGCGCGACGGTCGGGTCGGAAGCGGCGACCATAATATCGTGCAGGACGGTTTCAACGTCCGACTCGCCCATCCCGCAGACGCCGATGTTCATGGAAACGAGCATCGAGCCGGTAAACCGGCGCAGATACGGCTCGACTTTGTCAAGCCACATCGGTGTAAGTTCCCTCGGCGGGCCGGGCAGCATGACGATCATCTTGCCGCGTTCTTCGTCGAGGATGGCGCAGCCGGGCGCGGTGCCGTGGTCGTTGTAAAATATCTCCGCCCCCTCCGGGAAATACGCCTGCTTTTCGTTGGCGGGAGACATGGCACGTCCGCGGCCGGAAAAATAGCCGCGCAGAGTCGACATCGCCTTTTCGTCGGGCACAAGCTTCCGCCCCATGACAGCGGCGGCGGTTTCCTTGGTGATGTCGTCGTAAGTCGGGCCGAGGCCGCCGGTCAGGACAAGCAGATCGCAGCGCTCAAGCGCCGCGCGGATATGTTCGGTCAGTCGCCCGCAGTTGTCGCCGACCGCCGCCTGATAATAATGGGAAACGCCGAGCAGCGCCAGCCGCCCGGCAATAAACGCCGCGTCGGTGTTGACAATCTCACCGAGCAGAATCTCGGTGCCGACGGAAAGAATTTCTGAATTTTTAATTAACATATGCTAACGACTTTAAGCTGTTATTTGCCCAAAAAATTTTGAAAGTCCAGAAAACTTTTATAAAAGTTTTCTGGTAGGGGGGTCTGGGGGGGACGAAGTCCCCCCCCGGGATAAAGTCCCCCCAAATAATCAATCCCTCAATTCCGCGTCGTCGTCCGGGAGCTCGTCTGTTTCGGACGATTCGTCCAGATTTATCGCGTCGGCGTGTTCGGAGATTCTCGCTTTCATCTCGTCGGAGGTGGCGCGGATTTTCGCTTCGATTTCGGCGGCGAGTTCGGGGCGGGCTTCTATGAAACGGCGGGCGTTGTCGCGGCCCTGGCCGATGCGCTGGCCCTCGTAGCTGTACCACGCGCCGGCCTTGTCGATTATCTCGAGGGCGGAGGCGATGTCGATGACCTCGCCCATATGGTTGATGCCCTTGCCGTAGATGATGTCGAACTCGGCGAATTGGAAGGGGGGCGCGACCTTGTTTTTGACAACCTTGCACTTGATCTGGTTGCCGATGGTGTCGGCGCCTTCCTTGATTACGTTGGCTTTGCGGATGTCGATGCGGACGGTCGAGTAGAATTTAAGGGCGCGGCCGCCGGTAGTGACTTCCGGGTTGCCGTACATGACGCCGATCTTCTCGCGGAGCTGGTTTATGAAAATCATCACGCAGTTGGTGCGGGAGATGACTGCGGAGAGCTTCCGCATCGCCTGGCTCATCAGACGCGCCTGCGCGCCGACGTGGCTGTCCCCCATTTCGCCGTCGATTTCCTGCTGAGGAACGAGGGCGGCGACGGAGTCGATGACGAGGCAGTCGATGGCGTTGGAGCGGACGAGCGCCTCGGCGATTTCAAGCGCCTGCTCGCCCGAGTCGGGCTGAGAGACTAAAAGCTCGTCGATGTTGACGCCCAGATTCCGCGCGTAGAGCGGGTCGAGGGCGTGTTCGGCGTCGATGTAGGCGGCGTATCCGCCGAGTTTCTGGGTCTCGGCGACGCAGTGGAGGGCGAGGGTGGTCTTGCCGGACGCCTCCGGGCCGTATATCTCAACGATGCGCCCGCGCGGCAGGCCGCCGACTCCGAGCGCCATATCGAGGGTCAGGGAGCCGGTCGGGATGGCGGAAATCTGCATCTTGGTGTTCTGACCGAGCATCATTATCGA
>JAAZGC010000262.1 GCA_012511425.1 Clostridiales bacterium
CCTTTAAGCTTTCCGATACATTTTCTTTTTCGGAAAGTTCTTTAACCAACCGAAGAGACAATGCTGACGCCTGATGTTCAACCTCATCAAGATAAGCGGTGAGTTTTCCTGAAGTCATTAAATTGGCGTATAAAATCCACTAACGGAATTTCCTTAACACTATTATACTAACGGATTTCCGTTAAGTTAAGTGGTTTTTGAAAAAATATTAAATTTATTCGCTTTGGTTATCTTGACAAGTCCTAACTCTATATGCTATACTATATTTCAGGAGTACGAAAGGAGTGTTTTTATGGCTATTGGAGAAAGAATTCGTTTTTTCAGAAATTTAAGAGGTATGACTCAAAAATATCTTGGTATGCAGGTGGGCTTTCCTGAGAAAACTGCTGATATTCGTATGGCACAATACGAATCTGGCTCAAGAACACCAAAAGCTGATTTAACAAACAATCTTGCAGAGATATTTGGTGTATCCACTAAGGCATTAACTGTTCCTGACATAGACAACTACGAAGGCTTAATGCACACCTTATTTACCATTGAAGATTTATATGGTCTTAAAATCACCGAATTTGACGGAGAGGTTTGTTTACACTTGGACAAGGGTATGGGTACAAACTACCTTACAATGTTTGGTATGTTCACTGCTTGGAAAGAGCAGGCTCAAAAACTTAAAAATGGTGAAATCTCAAAAGAAGAATACGATAATTGGCGTTATACATATCCTGAAAGTATTGCTTTCAACACACATAAATAAGCATAGAAAAAAGGCATTACCGACTGCAAAAAGTCAGTAATGCCTTTTTAGTATTTAAGATAATCTATTCGCAAGCCACTTGGTCTGTTTAGAGTAGAACAGCCTGATAGTTTGCTATCATTTTGCTATCAAATCGGGAATTTGAGAGCTGAAAACCCTGTGTTTATGCGGGTTTACGCTGCTCTTGGTATTATTCCCACTCAATCGTCCCGGTCGGCTTCGGGGTCAGGTCATAGAGCACTCTGTTCACTCCCTTGACCTCCGCTGTTATCCTTGCGGTTATATGCTCCAGAATCTCATACGGGATGCGCTCTATCGTTGCGGTCAGCGCGTCGCGGGTGTTGACGGCGCGGAGGACTACCGGCCATTCGAAGCTGCGGGCGTTGTTTTTGATGCCGGTCGACTTTACGTCGGGGACGACGGTGAAATACTGCCAGACTTTGCCTTCGAGGCCGTTTTTGGCGAATTCTTCGCGGAGGATGGCGTCGGACTCTCTGACTGCTTCCAAGCGGTCGCGGGTTATTGCGCCGATGCAGCGGACGGCGAGACCCGGGCCCGGAAAGGGCTGGCGATAGACCATATTATCCGGCAGGCCGAGCGCCTTGCCTACCACTCTGACTTCGTCCTTATAAAGCAGCTTTATCGGCTCGACCAATTCAAAACCGAGCTGCTCGGGAAGACCGCCGACGTTGTGGTGCGACTTTACGTTGGTGCTCTCGAGTATATCGGGGTAAATCGTCCCCTGGGCGAGGAAGCTGATGTCATCCAGCTTTTTGGCTTCTTCGGCGAAAACGGAGATAAATTCCGCGCCGATGATCTTGCGCTTGCGCTCGGGGTCGGAAACTCCTTCAAGCTTTGAAAGAAAGCGTTCGGAGGCGTCCACATATATAAGGCTTGCGTTGAGTTCGTTTCTGAATACATTCACAACGTTCTCCGGCTCGCCTTTGCGAAGCAGACCGTGATTCACATGCACACAGATCAGATTCTTCCCGATGGCTTTGATCATCAGAGCCGCGACTACCGACGAATCGACTCCGCCGGAAAGGGCAAGTATCGCCTTTTTGCCGCCGATCTGCGCTCTCATCTCTCTTATCTGTTCATCGATAAATGCGTTTGCAAGCGCTTCGGTCGTTATCCTCTCCATGTTTTCCGGACGCAGATTCCCTGACATTTTTTTATCCTCCGATGTTTTGATTTCACATATAAAATTATATCACGCCGGCGTCATAAATTCAAGATATGAAATATTAATGAAATTACGAAATGTGCTTATCCGAATGGCCGCAAGCCGGGACGGCGGCTTTAGCGGCTTTGCGGATATTCGAATTTTCCGCCGATGTCTTGACAAATCATCGGATTTATTATATCATATTATATAGACAAATAATACAGACAACCATTATAGCAACGATTGAAAGACAGATTGACAATGTCATGAAATTTGATTTTAAATACGCTCTGAAGTTAGGCGCTACCGCGCTTTTCTTCTGTCTTGTACTGATGTATTGGGGCACGATAACCGCCGGCGCGGGGCTGCTGTTCAAGGCGACGACGCCGCTCATTTGCGGTCTTATGATTGCCTATGCGGTAAACATACTTATGAGCTCATACGAGAGAAGGCTTTTTTCGAAAGCAAAAGCGAAATGGGTGAAAGCGGCGGCAAGACCCGTTTCGATGCTGCTTGCGTTTTTTTCGGTTCTTGTCGTCGGTTCACTTATCATAGGGATGATAATTCCCGAGCTTATCGCGTCGATCAATCTGCTTGCGTCGAAAATGCCCGATGTTTACAAGAATATAACCGACTGGCTTTCCAAAAATATAGATCCGGAAATCTGGAACCAGATAAATGACAACCTGCCAAACATAAAATGGGATGAGCTGATAAACAAGTCGATGGATTTTCTGCAGAACAGTCTGGGCGGCACCATGGGTGCTATCGTCAATGTCTTCTCCTCGGCTTTCTCGGGACTCGTTACAGCCGCTGTCGGAATTGTTTTCTCGATTTATCTGCTTTACGGGAAAGATCGTATTTTAAACGGGCTTACCGAAATATCAAGACTGTATTTCGGAAATGCCGCAACTCGTTCGGTGCATCTCATACTTCACAAATTCAATATATCTTTCCAGCGCTTTATCAGCGGACAGTGCATAGAAGCTGTCATACTCGGCGTTCTCTGCACCATCGGAATGTACATCATACGGCTTCCGTATGCTTCTATGATAGGCTCGCTCATCGGCTTTACCGCCCTGATTCCTATTGCCGGAGCCTATATCGGCGCCGCCGTCGGAGCGTTTATGATATCAACTCAGTCGCCGATGAAAGCTCTGATATTTATCATCTTTATAGTTATCCTGCAGCAGCTTGAAAACAACCTTATCTATCCCCGTGTCGTCGGTGCGTCGCTCAAGCTTCCCGGATTCTGGGTGCTTGCCGCCGTGACCATAGGCGGCGGGCTCGGCGGGATTCTCGGAATGCTGCTCGGAGTTCCGCTAACCTCCGGACTTTATTCAATCGCCCGTCTCGATATCAGGCGGCGAAGGATAGACAAATGCCTGCATCAGACTCCTCTTGAACAGGAAAAATCATGAAAAGCAACAACAAGAACAATATAGCTGATAAAACCGAATTATCAGTTTCCGAAGCACAGTCCGAAGATAAAATCAATGTTTTCGAATTCTTCAACGACGAAGGAATACCGAATACCGATCCTTCAAAAAAATTTCTGACGCAGGAAAGCCGCATTTACGGTGTTGAAAAGCTTTCCGTTGATGCGCTTGACAAAATCGGCGATGATTTCGAAGCGCTGCAATCTTTTTATACCGAGATGACTTTGTCGAAGGATCCATCTGTTTTCAGTGAAGAGGCTGAGCAGAAATCTCGCTCATATTTCCGCGCATCGGAGAACTTTCACCGCGCTTCTGCAATATCCTCCCGCATGGCGGACGAAACGGATGCAAGAATTAAAGATCTCGTGAAAAGCCGAAGAAAATCTTGGTTCAGGTTCCTCAGCCATCCCCCGGCAAACGCCTATATCGACCTTGAAGAGCAGCGCAAAAACCATTTCGCGAGCGGGCTGAATATTTACAAACTATTGCTAATACTCTACATCGGTTCTTTTGTCGGAGTAATAATTGAACTTTTGTGGTGTCGCGTTAATAAGGGTTATTTTGAAAGCCGTTCCGGGCTGGTATACGGACCGTTTAACCTGCTTTACGGTATAGGCGCTGTCGCGATAACTGCCGGGCTGTATAAATACCGCAACCGCAGCCGGGCGCTTCCGTTTGCCGCCGGTATGATTATCGGCTCGTTGGTTGAATATGTCTGTTCATGGGCGCAGGAGATGGTATTCGGCTCACGGTCCTGGGATTATACAGACTATCCGTTTAACCTTAACGGAAGAATATGTATCCTCTATTCGATTTTCTGGGGCGTGCTGGGGGTGTTCTGGCTGAAAAACCTTTATCCGCGCCTCGCGTTTCTGATACTGAAAATCCCGAATAAAATCGGCAGGATAATGACATGGGTGCTGCTGGCATTCTTTGTTTTCAATGCGGCTGTCTCTGCAATCGCTCTGCTGCGCTGGGGGCAGCGAATCGACGGCATACAGGCTGCGAATGACTTCTGGCGATTCATAGACCTGCGCTTCCCGGATGAAAGAATGCAGAAGATTTATGCCAATATGATATGGTAGCGAAAAGCAAAAGCTCCGGCTGCAACGCCGGGGCTTATTTATACGGATTGCTGTTTTCAGCCGAGATCTTTTACGGTCTCGGCTGTCTTTTCATTTGACTTTACGAATTTCTCTGTATAATCTCAAAATTCCTGATTTATTTAATCAATTTTCTTTGAATATGTCCAGATCTTCACTGTTCTCGGGGTGTCTATCGCGGCTTCGAAGCCGTGGTCTGTCAGGTATTTACCGCTGACAGCCGGAGCATTTTCGGTATATTCGCCGAAATAATAGAGCGATCCCGTGTCTATATCCTTGAAGTAATACCATGCATCCGCTTCTATGCCGGACAAACGGAAAGACGCGCCGTAAAACGGGGATTCCTCCCGCCTTGCGGCAAATATCATCCCTTCTCCCGATTCATCAAGCGAGTAATGATAGGCTGACCAGCTGTCCGGCTTATCATTCGGGCTTGTAAGCGGATAGAAGTTCCCGTCGAAATAGCGCCGGAGCGAAAGATATTCTTCGCCGATTTTATTTATCCATTCGAGCTTTGCGGGGTCGTCGCCGAAGCTGTCGCGCTCGGAGAAGGTGTAGTTTGTGGTAAGCCCGGATGTGTAAGCGGAGCGGGCGCGGTAGGTATCGTAGCCGCGTCCGGTACTTGTTCCCGACCAGGGGAGCCAGGACGGGAAGGTCAAATTATGCGCCTGAACAATCTCGACCCGGTAATTTGCCGGACATTCGGCGTCGCTGCGCCAGAGCGGAACCGAGCGGCGGAGGGTTTCGATGTCAATCCTGCGTCCGCCGGATGCGCAGTTGTCAATAAGCAGATGCGGGAAATGGGAGAGCAGTTCATCCCATAGGCGGTAGAAGCCGTTTATATATTTTATCTCGGTTATTCCCTTCCGCCCATCGCTGTCGGCGGAGCGCCAGAAAGGCAGAGGAGCGAAATTGAAGTCCTGTCTTAAGCAGTTTATTTCGAGCTTTTCGATTATTTCGGACAGGGTTTCAAAGCAGTATTTCCGTGCGGCATCATCGCCTAAATTCAGAAGCAGATTTGCTTCTCCGGGATGCGGGGATTTTATGAAATATTCGGGATGCTCTTTGGCAGCGGGGGTGTTGTTCAGCACCCTCTCCGGCTCAAACCATAAAAGGAATTTCATCCCGGCGTCGGCAATGGCTTTTCTGACTTCGAGGAGACCGTCCGGATGGATATTTTTATTCACCCGCCAGTCGCCGGTATATCCGCCCCAGTCACCCTCGAACTCGTCGGGGGACGGCTTGTCGGAGGTGCCGTACCAGCCGGCGTCCATCCAGATATACTCGAACGGAAGCTTGTTTTCCTTTATTATCCGTATCCGGTCAAGCACTCCCGAAGTCGTCATCCCGCCCCAGACGCCGGCGCAGAACGGCGCGTGAGCGTCGCGTCCCGGTTTTCCGATAAGCGAAAATTCCTCGCGGACAAGCTTCCGCCATTTATTCTGTCCGTCCGTAACGCTCCCTTCATACGGCATGACAACGAAGGAAGCCGTCCTCAGAGATTCGCCCGGCAGCAGCCGGAAGGCGGCGTCTTCGATGCCGCTGCGGATTTTTATGCCGTATGCTTCTCTTGAAGCCGAAAGCCGCCATTGTCCCGACCAACCGACGGCGACGATATATCCGGCGCCTTCTTTATGTATATTGAAGAAGGGCGCATGAGCTTCGGAGGAACGGCCGCCGGAGGTTGCGTATGTCTTGGTTTCCCCGGCAAATATGTAGCCTTTTGATGCATTGCCCTCTATCCGGTCGGGATCGCTGTAAAATTCGTCCCAGCACCATGTCGAGCCGCTCGGCGCAAAGATTTTCGTGACCCTGTCCCTGTCGGGAAGATACGCCGTCCATCTTCGCGGTTCTTCATAGGGAAGCGGGAGCAGAACAGATGCGTCGTCGATGTCCGAAATCAATCCGGTCGGTTCGTCGGAGATGTTTTCAAAGCGGTTGACCCATTCATACGCTCCGCCCTGATGAGCGATAAGCTCGGTCGTGACGCGAAGACCGGAGCCGAAGGTACAAACGGTGCGTTTTATCCCGCTTTCATTTGTAATGTCGATGTTTTCGACCGATTCACCGGAATTTTTGCCGTCGTATTTAAACTCAAAAAGAAACTTTTCGTCAATCAGGTTCATTTTCAAACTCCTGCTCTATAAGCGGCATTTCTGTCATCCGAAGGGTAGTGCAGCCAAACGGAACCAGCCTCATCCGGCGCTTTTCTCCGATCGGCGTTTCCGATTCCGGATATATCGAGCAGACGCCGTCGTATTCATGCCAATCAAGCGGATACATCATAGTTTCAAGCGAGATCGGCGGACCTTCGCGATCGAACGGCATATCCGGCATCGGGTGTTCCGATTTGTCGAATTTCGATGAGGCAAATCCGAAGCCCCACTCGGATTTCGGTATTATAATCCAGTCGCAGAACGGGAATTTCCGCTCAACGCCGCCAGACTCGTATTCAAGCATTTCGGCGTCATACTTTATCGGCAGTGAGTAGAAAAGCGGTCCGCGGCGGACGCAGTACATCCCGCTCGGGCGGAGAGTCAGCTTAGGCTCGAATTTGAGTTTCAGCTCAACCGAGTCCCCCTCCCGCCATTTGCGCTCAATCTTCGCAAAGCTGCCGGGTTTTACTTCGGTTTTTTCGTCGGGAGTTATCAAAATCGCCTTTTCGGCGCTTGCCGGCACTCTTATCTTGAGGGTAAATTTTACCGGTTCCGAAACACCGACAGCGACATTTATCCGATCGCGGAAGGGGTATTCGGTGTCGACCGAAATGGTGACATCCCTGCCTTTATAGCTGTCGGTTACGCTTACCGGGCAGAGGGCGGTGACGGCGTAGCCTTTTTTGTATTTCATTATTGCGGAGCGGGCAAACTTCGGCCAGCCCTGATTGAAGTTTGCGGTGCAGCAGCCGTAATTCGGCTCGAGTCCGAACATATGCGCTTCGCCGCCGTTTGAGCTGAACGGCTGTTTCCCTTCCTCGATAGGCGAGCAGTTGACCTGATTTATCATCCTGTCATATTGGTGGCTGTTCATATCAGCCGCTATCGCGGTCGCAAGGTCGTTATAAGCGGCTTCTTCGAGCCGGTCTCCCCAGTAAGGATTGCCGCCGATCCGCATCAGCTCTTCGTAGCTGAACATCGCTTCGACTATCGAGCAAAGCTCGGTGCCGCGTATCGGCGATGTGCCGGAAAGGCATTCGTCTCCGCTGAAATGCCCGGTTGCCGAACCGTGCAGACGGTTCAGCTTTTTGAACATGAATTTCGCAAAATCATCCGGATCTTCACCGGTGAACGGCGACATAACCGCTCTCGATTTCAGCGCCATCGCGGTGTTTACGACATGGGATAGGTGTAGCCAGTATTTTTCCGGCTCGACGGTCCCGGGATCGGTTCCGCGCCAGAGACGCTCGTAGTCAAGGCCGTAAGCCGAAAGGGTAAACGCCATCTCTTCAAGCCACGGCTCGGGTTTTCTTGCGTAAAGCCAGTTTATCGGTATAAGGCATTCGAACCATCTCGACGTCGCCCAGCCGAACATGATGACCGACTTTATATGACCCAGAAGCTGACGGAGGGCCTTTTCGACA
>JAAZGC010000263.1 GCA_012511425.1 Clostridiales bacterium
GTTCGCTTCAAGCGCCGCCGCGGCTCCCGTGCCGTAAAAGCCGCCGATATCGCCGTTCCATCTCATCACGGCGAAGGGATACAGCCGCCGCCCCGTCTCTCCCCGGCGCAATACGGCGTCCCCGCAGGTTTCTTCAAACCGAACAAGACCGTCGCCGCCGCGGAAGAACCGCAGTTCAACCGGCACAAAGCCGTTTTCGTCTGCGTTGGCGGTCTTCGCACCGCGAATCGACGGCGGCAGCTCCAGCCGCTTTCGCGATGTCAGCAGCAGATACGGCTGGCTTTGGGTATCGGCTGTAAGCGGGTCGGCGCAGAGCAGCGACGTCGGCTCAACGCTTTTCGCGCGGACTTCAAACCCTTCCCGCCAGAGATAGCAAACCCCGCTGCCGGTTATCGCCGAGTTGTATATCAGGGAATTTACCAGCTTTGCAAGTCGGTTTCTCTCGGCGAAGCGGGCGATATATGCGTTCAGCTCATCGCTTCCCTCCCCGGCAAATCGCGGGGAGTATTCGCAGGAGCCGAGCTGTCCCGCTTTGAGGTCGATTATCCTTGCGACGACGTTGAAAACCGGGCGGGGGAGCGGCGCTCCCCGATAATCGTCCCATTGGCGGCCGGAGTAGAAGCGGCGGCCGCAGAACGCCTCTCTTGCAAACCGTTGAGCTTCCGCTTCGGCTTTTGCCGCCGAAAGCCTTTCCGACGGCAGAATTTCTTTTGTCATAAGTTCACCTCCTTGTTTTGTTCTCTCCGCCGCCCTCCACCGTCGAATAGATTTCGGCGGAGAGCAGCTTCACCGGCGCTTCGCCGGAAAAGCGCAGGCGGATATGGTCGGCTCTGCCCAAACGAATCCGGCTGCGGCAGACGACGGGCGTATCTCCCGCCGCGCGGGTAATGATTCGGCGGCTGACGACATCCCCGCCCTCCGTCGTTCCGTCGGCGAAAGCCGCGACGGCGTTTGCCCCGGCGCCCATGGTAATGGTGGCGAATGCCGCCGTTTTACGTCTCATCGGCTCGCCGCAGTCTTCCCAATCCCCGGTATATCCGACGGTTATCGGGATGTCGCCGTCAAAGCAGCAGCCGTCTTCAAATACCGCCAGAGTCCCGCCGAAGACGGCCGCCGTCCTCCCCTCGAAGTCGAGGCAGAAATCGGGGCAGAAGCCGTATTTGTACCACTCCTTTCTTTTTTCGTTATAGACAAGCGTTCTCCCGGCGGAGTAAAGCCATATCTCGCCGTGCGGCGCGTCATACCGGAGGTCGGCTGTGGAAAGCGTTTCGTCGTCGAGTTCGGGACAGCCGACTATGCGTTCCGCGTCCCGCTCACCGGCGACATACGAGGCGTTCCAGAGCCAGACGCCGCCGCGGTCGACGGATACAGGCGCCCTGCCCGCCATAACGGCGCCGCCGGGGCGGTAAGCGCCGACCGATTCGTTCATCATCGACGAGTGATAGCCGTGGCGGGAACCTAACACAACGCCGTTTTTATCGGTCGTTTCGCCGATCTTTTTCTGTGTCAGAAGCAGGCACTCCCCTTTAGTGAAGGCAAGCGCGCGGCTGCCCCGCCTGACTATCGCCGTCAGCGGATGAGCCGAGCCGACCGGGAAGACCCCGTCAAGGGTGAAATATCCGCCGCAGGGACTGCTTGTTTTCAGCTCCGAAGCAAAGACGGTGTTCGGGTCGGCGCCCCAGAGCAGCACCGCCGACGCGCCCACCCCGCCCCAGACCGCCGCGTGACGGCAGCGGCGGAGCTTTGTCCTCAATGCGGCCGTTTCGCCGCCCTGCGATGAGGGGGTGTAGATGACTTCTACCGTGGAGTATCCGTGTATCTGCTGGGCAAAGACAACGACAGTCCCGACATCTCCGTAGTTCAGCGTCCAGCCGGAAAGCAGAGCGCCGTTTTTTCTGACTTCGTGAACCGTCTGCGCCCTGCGGGTGAGCTCCA
>JAAZGC010000264.1 GCA_012511425.1 Clostridiales bacterium
AAAATGATATAACAGGTATTTATTATAATTAACGAAATTTAGTGGTAAGTGTCAAAATATATTGTTAAATCATTGACATTTAAGCTTTTTTGAGTTAAAATATAATTAAGACAAACACCATGTTGATTTGAAAACGATTTATGTCAGGGAGGACAATATGCCGATTCTTTTCGATGATAAAATCAGGGAATATAAAAACAACACACTTTCATACGATGACTTGAAGTTATTTCCCGACCTCGGTTTCGATATTTCAAAAATAAGCTGCCAAAACGCGGTTGCTTATGCTGAAAAACTTCTCGGAAAACCGGTTCCGCAGCTTCCCGCAACGCTTTATATGAAATATTACCGCGACGGAAACCGTTCCGAATATGAAAAACCGTATTTCGAACGCCGCGATGGGGCTATCATGCTTATTTTGGCGGAGCTGACAGAGAAAAAGGGAAGATTCACCGATCTTCTTATAGATTATATCTGGGCAATTCTTGAGGAATCAACCTGGATCATCCCCGCGCATATCAGGCAAAATCACGGAAATGCGCCGAATTGCCTTCCGGACGCTTTTGATCAGACAGACGAAGACGATGTCCGGCAGATAGACCTGTTTTCCGCTCAGACCGGAGCGGTGCTCGCCTGGATATGGTATCTCGGCGGAGAGACTTTAAACCCCGTGACCCCGGTTATCCGCGCCCGTATATTGAGTATGCTTAAAAACAGAATCTTCCATGTATATTATGAAGTAAAAGACGAGGGCAACGGCTGGATGGGTGACAGAGGTGAAACACTGAACAACTGGACTCCGTGGATTGTCTCAAACGTTCTTAACGCAATAATGCTTTGCGAAACAGACACTGAAAAACGCATTTATGCGCTTGAAAGATCATCTGTGATTCTTGATCGGTTTACAAAGGATTATCCGGAAGACGGAGGCTGTGACGAAGGTCCGGGTTATTGGGGGGTAGCCGGCGCATCCTACTTTGATTGCCTTGAGATAATATCCGATATGACCGGCGGGGAAGTTTCCCTTTTCGATATTCCGTTTGTAAAACGGCTATGCGAATATATAGTTGACTTCAATCTCTGCGGCAGCGTATATGCAAATTTTGCGGACGCATCTCATCTCAGCGGCGGCAGTCCAGCGCTGCTTTCACGCATGGGAAGACTGTGTAAATCCGATAAGCTGTGCGGATACGCGGCTTACAAAGCCAATAAGTCAAGTTTCAACAACTGGTCATCATCTTCAACTCCATACCGTTCTTTCAAAAATTTATTCGAACCCTATCCTGCCTGCCAACCGATGCCTCTCAACCCGGAAACCATATTCTATCCGAACCTTGAAGTGTTGATTGTCAGAAGCAAGTCCGGTCTTTCACTTGCCGTAAAAGGAGGACATAATGCGGAAAGCCACAATCATAACGATATAGGCAACTTTATCCTGTTCAACCGCGAAATACCGGTATTCATTGACGCCGGAGTTGAGCAGTATTGCAAAGATACCTTCTCAAGCAAGAGATACACCCTTTGGACGATGCGTTCCCTTTATCACAACCTGCCTGAAATAAACGGTTATGAACAGCTTCCGGGAAAGCAGTATCACGCAAAAGTTCTTGAGTGTGAAAACGGAAAACTTGTTCTTGATCTTAAAAACGCTTATCCCGAAGAAACAGGAATTAAATCATACATTCGTTCCGTTTCGCTCGATGATACATGCTTCGTCTGCACTGACAACATATCTCTGAACAAACCAGGAATGATTTCATTTTCTCTTATATGTGCAGAAGAACCTGAAAATATCGAACCCGGTGAAATCAACCTCAGAAACGCTGATGTTTCGGTTAAGTATGATAAGGATCTTACTTATTCTACAGATATTATAAATCTCGAAAGCAAGCTGAAGAATGAGTGGCATACCGAAACGCTTACCCGTATCCGACTGATTGATGAAAATGTTGTATCAAAGGAATATGTTTTAAACGCAAAAACCATTTAAGATAATTAACGGTATCTAATCCATAACAATATTGAATAAGGAGAACATTATGAAACGCTATGTTCAAAGGTATCTGGCTCTTGCTTTTATGTGCGCTTATGATTGCCGCTTCCGTTATATCGTGCGGTGATTACGGGAAAAACGCCACCGCGGTCACTACGGCTGCGGCTGAGCAAGCACAAACAGAAGCCGTCGAAGAAGTAACGACACAGCTGAAACCTGATTTGCCGGAAGAGGATTTCGGAGGCTATTCATTCAGAGTCCTGACCAAGGGAGCATTCAACACTCACTGGACCAGCCGGGACATATATGCCGCCGAAGCTACCGGAGACCCGATCAATGATGCGGTTTATGAAAGAAATATGAGGGTTATGGAAAAGTATAACTTTTCCGTTGTCGAAGACCCTTCGCAATCGGATCCGGCCGGTGCCG
>JAAZGC010000265.1 GCA_012511425.1 Clostridiales bacterium
CGTGCCGGCGCTATCGATAAGGCTTTGGGCGGAATGGTCAACGTTTCGATGGTCTTCTGCTTTGCCGCTCTCGGACTGCTCGCCTCGATTATCGGCGTATTGACCGCGCGAATCGGCAAGCACGGCAGCCCCACGAGAGCGCTCAACTCCAGCACCTATGTAACGACCGGAGTCTATATCGCGCTCACCGCGGCAGCAACTGCGATATTCAAATATGAATGGCGTATCTGGCTTGCCTGCATTGTCGGGCTTTTGGTCGGAGTCATCATCGGCATCACCAGCGACTATTTTACGAATGACACCAAAAAGCCTGTTCAGAATGTTGCAAAGGCAAGCGGTACCGGTCCTGCGTTTACTATTTTATCCGGTATTTCGTACGGTCTGCTCAGCGTTTTCCCGGCCATGATAGGTATCGGCGTATCATCGCTTGTAGCCTTTAAACTCTGCGCATCGATTAACCCCGAATATGTTTTCGAGTACTCGATGTTCGGAATCTCGATGGCAGCGGTCGGAATGCTTTCGATAGTCGGAATGATAGTCAGCAATGACGCATACGGTCCGATCGTCGATAACGCCCGCGGCCTTGCCGAAATGGGCAACTTAGGAGAAGATGTCATCGAAGTAGCCGATGAGCTCGACTCGGCCGGCAACACGGTAAAAGCCATAACCAAAGGCTTCGCGATTTCCGCAGCCGGTCTGACGGTTATTTCCCTGCTCGGAGCATTCATGAGCGAGGTGAACACCGCAGCAGCCGAATTGGGGGTTGAAGGAATCACGAACTTCGATATAATGAACCCGCTCGTGTTCTTCGGACTGCTCATCGGAGCGGCAATCCCCGCCGTGTTCTCGGCAATGCTGATGCTCGGCGTCGATCGCAACGCGCAGCGCATGGTCGCCGAAATACACCGTCAGTTCCGTGAGATTATAGGTCTGAAAGAAGGCAAAGAAGGCGTAGAGCCCGAGTATGACAAGTGCATTACGATTGCCACCTCCGGAGCGATGAAAGAGCTTGTTCCCGCCGGACTTATGGCTATAATCAGCACCCTTCTGGTCGGCTTTATCGGCGGCGTGCAGGCGATCGGCGGATTCCTCTGCGGCAATATCGTCAGCGGAATTTTACTTGCGCTGTTCATGAGCAACTCGGGCGGACTCTGGGACAACTCCAAGAAATATATCGAGTCTGGCAACGAAGGCGGCAAGGGCTCACCGGCTCATAAAGCGGCTGTCGTCGGCGATACCGTCGGCGACCCGTTCAAGGATACCGCCGGCCCGTCTATAAACACCCAGATTACCGTCGTTTCGCTGGTAGCGTCGCTGATGTCGGTTCTTTTCCTCACCCTTTCGATCTTTTAATTGATTTTTTATAATTTATTTACCGTAGCGCGCCGGAGGATTCATTTCCCCGGCGCTTTTTTATGTTTTCGTCCGGACGGTGCTGCAGGACTATCAAGCAAATTCCAAACGGTCAAAGCTTGACATAAATCACGGTATATGATATAATTCAGAAAAACAATGCCATAATAAGGAGAACAGCTATGAGTTATCAGCAGTATAATCCCTACACACCCGCGCCCGACCGCTATAACAAGATGATTTACCGCAGATGCGGCAGAAGCGGCCTTAAGCTTCCGGCAATATCTCTCGGCCTCTGGCACAATTTCGGGGATATCACCACTTTCGGCGTGCAGCAGAAGATTCTCCGCGCCGCGTTTGACAACGGCATCACCCACTTTGACCTCGCCAACAACTACGGCCCGCCCTCCGGCGAAGCGGAACGCAACTTCGGTGAACACCTGAAGCGCGACTGGCGCCCCTACCGCGACGAGCTTGTGATCTCTACCAAAGCCGGCTTCGGTATGTGGAGAGGCCCCTACGGCGACCATGGTTCCCGCAAGTACCTCATCGCCAGCCTCGACCAGTCCCTTAAGCGCATGAACCTCGAATATGTCGATATCTTCTATCACCACCGCCCCGACGACGAAACGCCTATCGAAGAGACAATGGGTGCGCTTTACGACATCGTCAAGAGCGGCAAAGCGCTCTACGCCGGCATTTCCAACTACAATCCCGAACAGACAAAACGCGCAATCCGGTGCATGAAGGAAATGGGCATGCATATGCTTATCCATCAGCCGAACTACAATATGTTCAACCGCTCGATTGAAAACGGCTTGACCGACGTCGTCGCCGAAGAAGGCGTCGGCATCATGGCGTTCGCTCCCCTCGCCGGCGGCAGGCTTACCGGCAGATATCTCAACGGTATTCCGGAAGACTCCCGCGCAAGCCACGACCCGAGATTCCTCCGCGTGTCCGACATCAGCGAAGAGCTGCTGAAAACCGTCCGCGCGCTCAACGCCGTGGCGGAAAGACGCGGCCAAACCCTGGCGCAGCTCGCTCTCGTATGGACGCTCCGCGACCCCGTCGTCACCTCCGCGCTCATCGGTGCGTCCAAGCCCGAACAGGTCGTCGAAAACGTTAAAGCCCTCGACAACATGACCCTGACCGAAGAAGAACTGAACGAAATCGACACAATCCTTGCAAACAGATAAAACCGAAACAAATTGCCGTCAGCCCGTCCGAAAACGGAGGGCTGACTTGCTTAAAAATGCAGAATGATATTTGAGCTGTCAAATAATAAGGACGGGGAATCATGGACACAACAAAGCTTGAAAAAATCTTTCTGGAGGATTCGAAGGACAAATACAAGTTGCCCATCCGCTGGGACGGCAAGGATTTCTATGAAACGCTGTATAATCATCTGAAAAAGTATCGTAAGGATGTAGAGAATAATTACTTAAAAGACAATCCTGACCTGTGTGCTGATGTGAAAACCGTTTGCCGCGGCATATGCGCTGCCTTAGACTGCAGCTTCAGAGGGTATCCGGCGGAAGCTTACGAGAGTTTTAAAGGTATAATGAAAATTCTCGGTAAAGATCCTCTGTTGGTCGAAAAGGAAGACATCAACAAAGAGCCGTTATATCGTGTCGTTGATGTCGGGAACGCCGCCAGACCTGAACGTAAAAGAGTCTTTCATGTTCCGTTCAGCATGCGCTCAAAAATGTCAACCCAGAGATATAGTATACCGGGATTCCCCTGTCTTTATCTTGGAACATCGGTTGAGTTGTGTTGTATGGAACTAAACAAAGACCCGAAGCGTGATAATGTTTGTGTCTCTCGGTATGAACTACAGATAGATGAACGCTTAATAAAACTTATTTTTAGAATTAATCAGAAGCCAGTATTTGATAACGATGAGTTTAAAATATTCGATATTTCGATAAAACCTGAAAAAGCTATAGAAACTATGTGTAACAATGATTTAGACATTGCCAAATACATTAAATGGTATCCGCTTATATCTGCCTGTTCATATATACGAGCCATGAGCGATGATGACTATTCAGCCGAGTATATAATACCACAGCTGTTTATCCAATGGGTGCGCTCAGAAGATGAGGAGGCAGTAGTCGGAATTAAGTATTTCTCCTGTTCATCTATACAGGCATCGACTCTTGGCAATAACTATGTATTCGCCACAACGGGTACTCCGTATCATGCGCGAAACCCCAAAGCGGATTATTGTGTCAGACTGTCACACAGGTTTAAGCTCACCGAACCAAGATTCATAAAAGATTACGATTCTATCGATGCTTGCGTAGAAAAAAAGAAAAATGATAAACTTGACTATATAGAAGACTATAACGCCAGCGAAGATAAAGGAATTGAAACGAACTATTCGATATCGGAAGGGGTGTTTGCGATTGGTTCTTATGCCTTTTCTGGCTGTTATAAGGTGAAAAAAATAGACATCCCGGAAAGTGTTATGAGCATTGGAAATCACGCCTTCCTCGATTGTAGTTCACTAACAGACATCACCATCCCAGACAGTGTGATGAGCATTGGTTATTACGCTTTTTCCGACTGCAGCTCGCTTACAAGTATCACCATCCCAGACAGTGTAACGAGCATTGGCAATTCCGCCTTTTATGACTGCAGCTCACTTACAAGTATCGAAATCCCGGATAGTGTAACGAGCATTGGTGATTCCGCCTTTTCTGGCTGCTCGCTTACAAGTATCGAAATCCCGGATAGTGTAACGAGCATTGGTTATTTCGCCTTTTCCGACTGTAGCTCGCTTACAAGTATCACAGTCAATGGTAAAAATGAACACTATGCTAGTGTGGATGATGTTCTTTATAACAAGGAGAAAACCACTTTGGTTTGTTACCCCCCTAA
>JAAZGC010000266.1 GCA_012511425.1 Clostridiales bacterium
CCAATTTTGCGGTGAAGCTGCCGTCAACGAGGGATTTTATCGTAAACTCCGGCTGCTTCTGCAGATAGCGGTTCTCCTGCTCGGAGAATTCCGCGTCGGGCAGGATTATCATAAGTATCGTAAGCGCAAAGATCAGCGCCGTGAAAAGTGCGACGGTGATCCTGTCGGCGATTTTCGATTCACTCGAAAGGGAGCGCTGAATCGCAAGCAGCGCGTCCTGCTCGGTATTGACCTCCGGTCTCTTGTCCATTAAAATTCAACCTCGGTTTTAAAAGGCTTTTTCCAGACAGATTCCAGCGCCTTTTCGCCGTAAGCCTTTACGGCGGCGCGGTCGAAGGAGTATCCGCCCTTGTCGCGGGTGGTGTATATCGGGCGCAGCGGGAGCAGCTTGCGGCGGGTGCTGCGCTTTTTCGGTTCGGGCGGGGTCATCGTCGGCATGACGCCGGAGCAGACATCGCCCAGAGCCGGGATGTATCTTTCCCAGGAATTGCCGTCAAGCAGCACGGTGGCGCGGTATTCCCCCTTCGGCAGCGGGATTTTGACCCCGCGGAGCATAAGGGAAGCGTCGGTGTTGCAGACGACGTCGAAGTCGGCGCGGAGGGCGTGGCCGCGATCGGTTATCAGCAGGGTTATCTCGTTTATCGGCTGCGCCGTAAGGCGGAAGCCTCCGCTGCGTTCCCGGACGAGCTTCACTTCATGCGGGAAGCTCATGTTCTGGCTGAAGACGGCGCCGTTCGGAGTCGAAACCCGCTGCCAGCAGATCCGTATCCGCCGTCCCTTCGGCTCGTCGGAAAAAGTCTGGGCAGCGTAGCCCTGGGTCGGCGGATCTCCGGCTCCTCCCGTAGGCTGAAAGGACCTCCAGCCCTGCGAGGGCTCGAAGATAAGCTCGGTTCCGATGCGGCCCTTCTTGAACTCGCCGACATAATAATGGCCGGATGCGCCGGAGAATACCCAGCGGCGGCTGCCGTCGTCGGCTTCAAGCGGATAAAAATCGGGGCACTCGGCGTCGCCGGGCAGCTCGATGTCCTGAAGACGGGTCCAGTCGAGCAGATTCGACGAGGTCAGCAGGGTGAAGGTGTTGTCGGCGAGATAAAGCGCCATCACGAATTTCGACAGCTCCTCGCACCAGATGACCTTCGGGTCGCGGTTGTCGCCTCTTATATGCGGCACCACCGCGGTTCCGGAGACTCCGAGCCCGCTTTCATAGCGGTGGAAGGTAAATCCGTCGGTCGTATAAGCCAGCCGCTGCTCAAACGGCTGCCCTGCGGCGGTATAGAAAAGCAGCATCGCGGGATTGTTCTTTTTGCCGAGTCCCGAGACATTGTCATGGTCGACTATCGCGCTGCCGCTGAATATCGTATGCGCATCGGGGTCGGGGTAGAGAGCTATTTTGTGCTCCGTCCAGTGGGTCAGGTCTTCCGAAGTCGCGTGTCCCCAGTGCATATTGCCCCAGGTCGTTCCGGCGGGGTTGTGCTGGAAGAACATATGATAAAGCCCCTTGTAGAAGCAGAGGCCGTTAGGATCGTTTGTCCAGCCGTACATCGGAGAGAAGCGGAGCTGCGGGCGGTAAAGCTCGTCGTAATCGGACTTTACGGGTTCGCAGTCTTCAAACTCGAAGTCGGGGCTGATTTTAAGCTCGATCTCGTCCGCATCACCGAAGAATCGGGAAAAGTCGAGCGGAATTGTATAATCCGGGTTCTCGAAATCGAGCCGGCAGTCAAGTTCCCATACATCGTCGCCGCCTGCCGAAAAAGTTACGCGGACGGCGGGCATGTTGTTGGAAATCGGAAGGGTAAGACAGGGTCTTGATTTTAAAAGTCGCATTCATACACCTTCTTTCGGCAGTTTTTTAATATTCATTATTATTATACCATTAACCGGCGTTTCAAGTCAACAGTCAAAGATTAATTTTAACCGCTGCCGGAAAATTATCCCCGGCAGCGCAAAATTCGCCGTAAAAAAAAGTTTTATCACTCATTTTACAAAAATGCAAACTCATGTATATATGCCGGTGTTAAAATAATAATATACCGCCGGGCGGGTGTGATTCCCGATACTTTTCCACATATCAACAGAGTTTTCCACAGAAAAACCGCGCAAGGCGCCGAAAAATCCCGATAAAACCCCGCTTTTCCACATTTTCCACAGCCTTTCTCCACAAAAACGGGAGATTTCCACATTTTTCGGCACAGGCGGATCGCCCCTTATGTAAAGCGGATTTTACAGAATTTCGGGTGTCCGTCGCCGGCAGGCGCCTTCGGCGGAAACCGCAGCTGCGGCAATTTCCCCCTGACCTTAAAAAAATATATGCCTGCATAAAGCCGGAGTTTGATTTTTTTGAGGTGCATACGGCATAAGGCTTCGCGGGTTTTCCGGCTGTATACTCGGTATATGCTGCATATGGTTTTGCGGCAAATCATCCGGCTTTCCCCGCTTCATATACGGACAAACCCGGCAAGCCTGCGGGAAATCAGCCCCGCATAAAACAAAACAAAGGAGATGAGATCTTGTCCCGCTTCAATTTCAGGGAATGGCTCGCAGCCGCGGCGGCGCGCATCCGGCGATTTTTCTCCGGCAGATACGGCCTCGACCCGCTGGGCATATTTCTTTTATTCGTCCATTTTACGATAATCCTGACGGCTTCGCCGTTTGCATACCGCAATATCGTCGTTTACCGGATAACGGCGGGGATTGCCCTGATTCCTCTCGGTTTTGCAATCTTCCGGATAATGTCAAAAAACATCGCCGCCCGCCGCCGGGAAAACGCCCGCTTCCTTGATATCACGTTTGCCGTCCGGCGGTTCTTCCTCCGAATCGGATCAAGAGTAAAAAACGGCGCCGCGCTTGCGAAAAACCGCATCAAAAACATCAGAACCAACCGCTACCGCCGCTGCCCCGACTGCCGCGCGGTTCTCTGCTTCCCGGTCAAAAAAGGCCACAAAGGCAAGAAAACCGCCGTCTGCCCCCGCTGCGGGAAGAAATTTGACGTGGTTATATGGATATGAGGGTTGGTATAATAAATGACGAGAGGAGCGGAACCGCTTTAAGCAGCCCGCTCCTTTAAGATTTTTTGAAAGCCGGTTTCAGAATTCGGTCCATTCGATTTCCGAATCGTCATTATCGGGTTTTAACAGAGCAATCCTGACATTCAGCAGTTCGCCCGGCTCCAAAACAAATTCGGAGGCTTTGTACTTTTGAATTGCTTTTTCCACGGCATCAGCTTCGCTATCCGCAAGAATTTCAAATTCTCCGGCAACCGTTTCCTCTATGATTATTGTGTATTTTTTCATTTTGCACCTCATGTTGTTTTTCTGTATCTTCCGCTGCCCAAAAATTCCAAAAAGCCCCTGTCTCTTAAAAATTGCAGCTGCTGTCTGATCTTGGGTTTTATGTTATTGTTATCGGGATGTTTGTTTTTCAGTTCTTCTTCAAATGCGTAGATTTCATTCAGGGCAAACACCTGCGCGGGAATGCGGTTGACGCAATTCAGAATATCCATAAGCCAGCCGCGGCTGTTCATATCCCCGATCTCAAGACCGCTGCTCCGGCTCACCTTGGAAATCACCTTTTCCGAATCTGATATTTCCCCCTTTGATATAATAGAAATTCTGCCCTGTTCCGGAATTTTATCGATTAAAATATTGCAGCCCGTCCAGCCGGCTCGCCGGGCATTCGGACTTAAAGGTTTTCTTTTTTCGATGATATCCGGGACAAAAAATGTTTTAAAATCAATATCAGATTGTTCACCCTGTGCTCTGTCTCCGAATAGGTCAGAAAGAAAAAGTCGGGGTTTTCGCTGCCGATAATCCGGTCAATCATCGTATCGTAAGCGCCGTCGGTTATTTTATTCCCCAATTTTCCTCTTTTGCTTTTCAGCTCATATTGATTGCCGCAATTCGGACAGAAGAAGTCGGCAGCCGGCCTGTTGTTTTCGAATCGCTCGATATGCGAAAAGCCGCACCGCGGGCAGTACATATTTCTGTAAACCCAATCTTCGGTTATAACCCGTACCCTTTGCGATCTTGAGCTGTAGCCGCGGGACAGGCTTTTGTCAAGCCGAATGTTCAATTAAAGCACCCCCCGGAATATTTGTTCCTGTCATTTATAAGTATATTCCGAACCTAAAGCAAAAGCAAACGGATCTTTTAAGAATAATGTAAATAAATGTAATAAATTGAAAAAAGACAGCTCGCTCGAACTGTCTTTTTATAATTGCAGCCGGTTTCGCCTCAAATCGCCTTTCCGTCCCGTTCACTGCATCTGCGGCTTTCTTTTCTCCGCCCTTATCGGCGTGTCCATCGTCTCCTCGAGCAGCTCCGGGTTTTCGAGCAGCGTTTTCAGCATCTTTATCGATTTCGAATAATAATAGCCG
>JAAZGC010000267.1 GCA_012511425.1 Clostridiales bacterium
TCCGAGCATCGCCAGCTTCGCCGCCGTTTCTTCCGCAGCGGAAATTGCGGCTTCACCGGCGTCCGCCGGAAGTTCATCCGGCAGAGCAAAGCTCATCGTTGAAAAGTCCGGCTTTCCGCCGTCCGACAGCTTAATATCTATCGAAGCAGCATCCCGGGTGTTGCCGCCGTAAATTATATCGCACAGCAGACGGATATCCCTTGCCGACCGCGCCATGACGCCGACTGTATCCATCGACGAAGCGACGGCGGCAAGACCATACCGGCAGACAGCGCCGTATGTCGGGCGAAAGCCGTATACTCCGCATAAACCCGCCGACTGCCGCAAAGAGCCGCCGGTGTCAGAGCCCAAAGCCAGCGGCGTCATAAAAGCCGCAACCGCTGCCGCAGAGCCACTCGAATTTCCCATCGAAAATTCATCAAGGTTCGTCTTTCCGATTATAACAAGACCCGTCGATTTCAGCCGTTCGACAACGGCCGCATCGTACGGCGGGACAAAATCCCGCAGCATCTTTGACGAGCAGGTGGTTTTTACCCCTTTAGTCATTATGTTGTCGCTCACGGCGATCGGCACTCCGTCGAAAAAGGAGAGCACCTTACCTTCGGCGCGGCGTCTGTCCGATTCCCGTGCCGCATTCAGCGCATCGTCGGCGCAGACTGTTATAAAGGCGCCGCTGTTGCCGCTTTTGTCGGATATCTTTTCAAGCTCGGACGATACAAGCTCAACCGAGCTGAGCCTTCCGGATGCAAGCTCCTTTGAAATCGCAGCCGCCGTCATCGCAGTGATATCCATTTCACACCGTCCTCGGCACGGCGGCCATGGTTTTATCTTCGCTGAGCTCAGGCGCGTTGGCAAGAAGCTCGTCTCTGCCTATGGTCTGACCCTCATTCGTCTCATCCTCCCGGAGAGCGGCGCCGCCGAAGGAGCCGTCATTTTCCGGTATATTCGGGATATCCGAAGGAAGATCGGCAAAAATCCCGGACATTTCATCAAGCCGGGCGAAGTCTTTTTCGAATTCTGCAATCTCTGCGCCGCTCAGGCGTATGCGCAGGCTGCGCGCGATTTTCTTTATATCCATTATAGCCGTTTGCATTAAAAAACAACCCCGGGTTCGCCGGGGCGATGGTGGATGTTTCAGATGTTGTTGTCGCAGCTCATCTTGTAATGAGAGGCGTAAATTTCGGCGGCGCTTCCCGCCGGGGTATGTATCGTGACGTTGTCGGAGCCGATGAAAACCCCTTCTCCCAAAGTGGTCACGGTCGCCGGAATATAGATATCGGTCAGCGAATCGCAGCCGGAAAAAGCGTAGTCGTCGATCTCGGTGACAAAATCGGGAATGGTGACAACGGTCAGCGCATCGCAGTTGTAGAACATTCGGTTCGCTATCTTCGTCATGCACTCGGGCAGGTCAAATTCGACGAGGTTCGGGCAGCCGCAGAACATATAGTCGTTGGTCTTTGCAATGTATCTCGGCATCGTCAGCTTGGTAATCTTGGTTTCGGCGAAACAGTATTTGCCTAAAACGGTGAGCGAATCGGGGAAGATGAGATCGGTAAGCCCGGTCGAAACAAAGGCGTAGTTGCCGA
>JAAZGC010000268.1 GCA_012511425.1 Clostridiales bacterium
ATCGACTTCGCTTTGCTCACAAAGGTGATATACCCCCTGATACTTACCGTTCAGATATAAATTTACCAATGCCGAACCGGACGAGCATTCGATGCCGGAAAGTCTGCCGCCCAGATCAAAAGCAGTCAGGTTTCTCACAAGCGACTGGTCACAGTGATTGGCTAGCAAGACCCAGTCTTTCGCTGGTCCTTCGCCTATTCCGAGCAGATTTCGTCTTTTGGACAGCTTAAGCCGATACGATTTCTTTTCCATCCACCATGTGGCGTTGCCGCGGCCTCTGATTTCGGTTTTGAGAGAGGAAAAATCATACTCGCCTCCTTCGGAATGGGCAACCGAAATTTCAGCGCCTACATACTCTTCCTTATCTTCGATATACAGTCCGGTGTCGGTAACTATGTCGATAACCGGGCAATTTTTAACATTGTAATCAAAAATCGCGGTTATGGTGGTATCGGAAGTTATAATCTCGTTTTCACGCTTAAAATCGGTCGAGCCATCGCTCCAGCCTTTGAAGATGTATCCGTCCTTTTCAACCGCTGTTACCCTGGCAGACGGATCGGTACCGGTTAAAGTTTGCTCGGTTTCGCCGTTCAATCTGCCGCCGAAGCGGTTATTTACAATATATGTAAGCTTATGCGGTATTGTCAGATCAACGGTTTCCTCAGGTTCTTTCGCCGTTTCTCCGCAGCTTATGATACAGAAAATAATCAATACGGCAAAAAAGGCGGCCGCTGTTTTAATACTTATTTTCACTTCAATGTCTCTCTTATTTATCTTCGTTGTCTTCGTTGTCCCGCCGGTCTGTTATCTCTCTTAAAAGCGGAAGAAGAGTTTTAACCGCACGTTTCGAGTAAAGCTGATTCGGGTGACCGTTTGTGCCGAGTTCGCTTGTGAAGTTCATCTGCGGCATTTTAAGATAATGAATCCTGCTGTCTTCCTCCGAAAGTTTCTTAACCAGAGCTTTCAGCGTATCGCAGTAATAATCGTTGGCTATCCCGTAGTTCCAGATTATATCGGCGGAAGGATGCCGGGCTCTGAGCCGTGACGTGAAATCCTCCGCGCCTCGGTTGAATTCTTCTTTTGAAACTCCGCCGCTGCGGTCGTTTGTCCCGGCGCTGATTATTATAATATCCGGTGTCCAGGAGGTATCTGCCGGTTCTCTGCCGCTTCTTGTCTGCCAATCGTAAAGCAGCGGGATCGGGGTATCGATATCTCCGTTGCAGTTTTTTACGATTCCCTGCCCGGATACAGCGATATAGCGGGCGTCGGCTTCAAGCTCAGCCGCCGCAAGCCAGGAAAAACCGGCGGTGACATCTTCTTCGTACGTTTTAAAGCCTTCCGAATGGTGAGAACCCAAAATACCGTAACCGCAGGTAAGAGAATCACCCAGGAATTCAAGTCTGAGCTGCCGTTTTCGTTTTTGCTCTCTTACTCCTATTTCAGCGCCGTAAAACTCAAATCCTTTAATAATCAGCGGAACGCTGCCCTCGGTAATTCTGAATAACGAAATCATGTGGAAATCTTCCTTTAATGAGAGAAGCACATTCTCTTTTCCCGTTGAGATCGCATATGATGAATGCGGTTTCCCGTCTATATATACTTTAACATAACATGGCTGATCCGATTCATAATCACCGAAACCGATTATCACTCTTTCTGCCATGCATAACAATTCAAGTCCGGCTCCCGACCAATCGACGAACAGACCCTGTTCCGTCAATTTAATTCTTCCGGAAAAGACAAGATAATCGCTGAGTTCATGAACGCTTGCTCTATAAAACATAATATTTCCTATACTTCGATTTTTGTGTCTATCCGCTTTACAAACCCCGAAATGTGTGGTATAATACCCTTACAATATGGAATATTTTTTATGCGGAATAAGGAGAAAACAATATGGTAAAAATTAAAAATGACAAGCTTGCCGTAGAGATAAACGAGCTCGGCGCCGAACTCCAGTCTATAAAAGATCCGAGCGGACGCGAGTGGCTATGGAACGGAGATCCGCAGTTCTGGAAAGGACGCGCTCCGATTTTGTTTCCGATCTGCGGAGGGCTTAAGGAAGATCGTTACATATATAACGGAAAATCTTACACCCTTTCAAAACACGGATTCGCAAAACTTTCGGTGTTTGAAGTCGTTGAAAACAGCGGCGACGCTGCGGTATTCGAGCTGAAATCAAATGAGAACACCAAGGGAATGTATCCTTTCGATTTCGTTTTCAGAGCGATATACAAGCTCATAGACAATTCGCTTAAGGTCACCTATTCGGTTAAAAACACCGGGGAAGATATCATGTTCTTCTCTGTCGGAGCGCATGAAGCTTACGCAACTCCGGAAGGAATCGAAGATTACAAGATTGTTTTCGATCGTCCCGAAACTCTCCGCGCTTATATTCTCGACGGAAATCTGCTCGAGCGCAATTATGTGACATTGCTCGAAAACAAGACAGAGTTCCCTCTGCTCGACAGGTATTTTGCGGTAGACGCTCTTGTTTTCAAGCATATAAATTCTCACGGAGTGACATTGATAAACAAATCCGGCGACAGGAAAGTCAATGTAAAATTCGACGGTTATGATTATTTTCTGCTTTGGCACAAGCACGGAGCTCCGTATATCTGCATCGAGCCTTGGGCAGGCATTCAGGATCCCGTTGACTCGGACATGATTCTGGAACACAAGGAAGGCATAAAATATGCCGTTCCCGGCGAGACTTTCAAAAGGACGCATCTGATAACATTCGGCTGATATCCGGAATATATTCAGGAATTTATTCGGCAGCTTCGAGATATCTTTTCAGATTCTTAAACCCGAACGCAATGTCATCGATGGGATTGCCGATAGTAAAATCCTG
>JAAZGC010000269.1 GCA_012511425.1 Clostridiales bacterium
AAGAAATATAGTCGCCTATTGAAACTTCATCAAATTTCGGAGACTCGGAAACCGAATCGGTTTGTGCTGCCGGAGTTTCATTTGCTGTTGTTTCCTCAATCGGAGTTTCCCCTTTACCGCCGCAGGCAGCAAAGCTGAGAAGGACAAGTATTAAACACAAAGATACGGCGATAGGCGAAGACAGTTTTTTCATTATAATTTCTCCCCTTGATGTTGTATTGCATTGAGCCCGATTCCTTATAAAACTTTCGACAAAAACTCCTTCGTCCGATCCTCTCTCGGGTTTGCGAAAAACTCCTTCGGGGTGTTCTGTTCCAGAATAATCCCCCGGTCCATGAACAATATCCTCGTCCCTACTTCTCTTGCAAATCCCATCTCGTGCGTGACGACGACCATCGTCATTCCGCTCTGCGCCAGCCCCCGCATTACGTCGAGGACTTCGCCGACCATCTCCGGGTCGAGGGAGGACGTCGGCTCGTCGAAAAGCATTACTTCGGGGTTCATCGCAAGGCTGCGGACGATAGCGATTCGCTGCTTCTGGCCGCCGGAGAGAGAGCCGGGATAAGCCTCCGCCTTCTCCGACAGCGAAACCCGCTTTAAAAGCTCGTCGCAGCGCGCGTCCGCCTCCGCCTGATTCATCAGCCCGAGCTTCACCGGCGCTAAGGTGATATTTTTGCGTATAGTCAGATGCGGAAAGAGGTTGAAATTCTGAAAGACCATCCCCATCCGCCGGCGCACTAAATTAATGTTGCACTTCGGGGCGGTGATGTCCTCGCCGTCGAAGATAATCTGCCCGGACGTCGGCTTCTCAAGCAGGTTGAGGCAGCGCAGAAAGGTCGATTTTCCGCCGCCGGAGGGGCCGATGACGACGACCTTCTCCCCCTGTTCGATAGTGTCGTTTATGCCGCGGAGGACGTGGTTGTCTCCGAATGATTTATGAAGGTCAACGACGGTTATCACTCTTGGCAAGCCTCCTTTCAAGGATGGATACGAGCTTCGTCAGCCCGAGCACGATGACAAGATAGATAAGCGCCACCGTGATAAGCGGGATAAACGCCTCGTATGTCGCGAAGCGGATCAGGTCGCCCGCCTTGGTGAGGTCCTGCAGCGCGATGTAGCCGGCAATCGAAGTCTCCTTGATGAGGGTGATAAACTCGTTGCCGAGGGCGGGCAGGATGTTCTTTATCGCCTGCGGCAGGACGATCTCCTTCATCGTGTCGTATTCGGAGAGACCCAGCGAACGCCCGGCTTCCGTCTGGCCGTAGTCGACGCCGTTGATTCCGGCGCGCATTACCTCCGAAACATAAGCCCCGGAGTTGATGCCGAAGGTCAGAACCGCGATGAGTATCATGTTCGACGAGCTTGCGAAGACTACGAAGTTCATGATAAGCAGCTGCACGACCGTCGGAGTGCCGCGGACGATGTTGACATACAGCGTCGCTATGGTGTTCAGCACTTTGAGCAGCTTCGACTTCGGCCGGTTGACATACGCCACCTTGACAAGCGCAACGAGCGTGCCGATAGCGGTGCCGATAAGCACCGAAAACAGCGAAAGCAGCAGCGTGACGCCGAGTCCGTTGACGATAAGCCTCCACCGCCCCCGCCCGAAGAGGACGGAAACGATGCGGGAAAAGCCGCCGGAGAAAAATTCAATGATGCGGGAAAATATGTTCATATGAAGTAAGAGTTAAGAGTGAATAGTGAATAAGTAAGAGACGGCAGCCGCGGATTTAACAAAGAACAGCCGCAACTGCCGTCAAATCAATCGGTTTTGCCTTCGGCAAAACCCACCTTAGAAAAAACATAGATAAAGACTTTGCTTTGGAGCGGAGAGTTTCAACTTTGTTGAAACTCTCGAATAACCCGCTCAGCGGGTTATTCAATTCCTATAGAAAAAACACAATTAATGA
>JAAZGC010000270.1 GCA_012511425.1 Clostridiales bacterium
ATATTTCGAGTCGGAAACAAGCTCAACCCTGCAGCGGAATTTCAGCGCCGACAGCCCTTCTATTGCGGCGGTCAGCTCCATTCGGTTGTTGGTGGTCAGCTTTTCGCCGCCGGAAAGCTCCTTTTCGATCTTTTTTCCATCGATTTCGGTGACGAGAATCGCCGCCCAGCCGCCCGGACCGGGATTTCCCCGGCAGGCGCCGTCGGTGTATATCTTAACAAAAGTCATTGATGCGGGAGCTCATCCGAGCGTTCCGAGCCAGCGGAATATCTCGCGCTGTATCCGGCTTCTTGACTGATTTTCGGTCCAGAGTCCGTGAGTCAGCCGGAAATGGCGGTAGACTGCGTCGTCTATCTCGATCATCGAGCCGAGGCGGCGGGATGTTATTCCGTTAAGTCTGCGGATGAAGCGCATGGCGTTGGCGTAAGGGGTGATGTGGTCGTATTTGCCGTGGACAGAGAGGGTCGGCACATCGGTGTCTTCATCGATCAGCGTTATCGGCGAGAATATCGTTATTCCGCTGACGGATGAACGGGAAACGGCGGCGATCAGCTCCCTTCGGGCAGTGCTCATCCGGGTGAAGAAATGTTCGGCGTCGAGTATCCCGCCGACGGAAAGCAGTCCCTTTATATAGGCTTCGATCCCGAAGCTTGCCCGCGTCAGCGGATCGAGCGCGACGTTTGCGGCAAGCATGGCGCCGGAGGAGCTGCCGGCGCAGATTATCTCTTTGCCCATGCCGGTGTCCTGCATGAAGCCGAGTGCGGCTTCGACCGCGTGAAAAGCGTCTTCGATCTGGGCGGGGAACTTGTGGAAAGGCATATTCCGGCAGCCGCAGGCGATGAAAACCCATCCCAGATTGTTGAATTTGTGGGCGGCGGCGCGCTCGTCTCCGTTGCAGCCGAGAAAGCCGCTCCCGCTCCAGTAAAGCACCGCCGGCTTATATCTTCTCTTTTTGGGGAAATATATCGTTATCTTCTGGTTTTTGTCCGGTCCGTAGCTGACGGCGGCGACCCGCGGAGGCGATTTTCTGCGGTTAAGGTCGAGGGTCAGGCGGGCGGCTTTTGCCGCGGCGAGCGATGCAAGTTCGTATATCAGCGACATAAAGGCTCTCCTCTGCGGGTTTTATGTGTAGTATTTAATGGCTATATTTTTGTCCCAGAGCGGATAATTCAGCAGCGCCACATTGCGGCCCATCTCGAGCCTTTTGACTTTATCCGATGAAAAAACGTATTCGGGGATATATTTTACCGAGAAATCTATGATGACTTCGCCGCCTTTTCCGGTGTATTTGATCAGCAGCGCGCCCAATGTGAGGAATTCCCGGTCGGTTTCGTTATACCACGGGGTGTCGGAGAAGGGGATTTTGCCGTCATCTGTCTTTACCGTGAACATATCGGAATTTACCCTGACCTCCGCAAGCGCGGTGCAGCCGTCCGCTGCGCCTGCGCCGATTACCCGGCAGGAGGCGCCGACGACAAGGCTTGTAAGCGCGGTGCAGCCGGAGAAGGCTTCGTCGCCGATAAACTCGACCGAGTCGCCGAGGGTGATCTTCGAAAGGGCGGTGCAGCCGGCAAAGGCGCGGTTTGAAACGTACTTAAGCTCGGCGTCGGGGTATATCTCGATAAGCCGGGCGCCTTCAAAGGCGCTTTCATCGATCGTCAGGGTGAAAGCGGGGATTTCGAAGACGTCGGCGATGCTGTTTCGCGGGAACATGATAAGCGTTTCGCCGGAATAGTCATAGAGCGCACCGGCGCGGGCCGAGTACTGCCGGTTGCCCTTCTCGACTTTGAATGCGTCGAATTCGAGGGTTGAGCAGCGGTAGCGGTCGAAGGTTTCTCCCTTTTTTATCACGGCGTAGACGGGAAGACCGGTGATGTCCGGTTCGGCCGG
>JAAZGC010000271.1 GCA_012511425.1 Clostridiales bacterium
AGACATGCTGCATTCTCTCGGTGCAATGATTACCGGCTTTTTGCCGTTTTCTATCAGACGGTCAAAAAGAGTATCGACTTTAAGAACCGGTTTTTCATATCTTTGTATGCCGTGTACGGAGGGCATAACTCCGGAATAGATAGTGGAAAAGCATACCGGGGTAACACTGGGCATGACGGTTCGCATCGGCAATGCCATTCGGGTGTTATTGATGACTTTGGTGAATCTGTCGGTATACTTCTGGTAGAGCCATAGCGCAACAGCATCGGGGTTATAGATAAGTGCCTTGTCGATTTTTCTGCCGGATCCGCAGTAATTCAGTATCATCTCATCAACCGGTTTCAGTGTTTCATCCGGGTTTGAAAGTTTCGGCGCATTAATTCCGAAAGCTTTTGAAAGTGTTGGAGCAACACTTGTATTTATATATGAGTTTAGCATGACAATCCTCTTTTCGAATATGATTTACATGTTATATTATAACACCGGCTTTTGCCCGTGTCAAGCAATATAAGGTAATAATTAACGGGATTCACTTGACTGTTTATTTATAATCTGGTATAATTGACACAAGATGTTTTACTCAACAGAAGTTTATTTGCAGGTGTAACTATGAATCCAGATCTTGTTTATAATGTGCCGGACATTCGTTCATTCAGAGAGATGGTTGCTTATTCTAGCGAAAAATACGGTGAACGCACAGCGTTTACATACTTCACAAACCCCGGTGAAATCGCAACTGTCACATATAAAGAAACATATGCCGACATCCGCGCATTTACGGCTTACCTTAATTCAAAAGGATATACGGACTCGCATATCGGCGTATACGGAAAAAACTGCTATGAATGGGCCCTGACTTATCTTACTGTAACCTGTGGCATCGGAATAATAGTTCCTATCGATAAAGAACTTAAAGTTCAGGATATTGCAGCTATTGCAGACAACTCTGAGCTTGATCTGATCATTTGTCATGACGATATAAAAGAGAATTTAGACTTGCTTTCCAACTATGTCAGCCGTATGCCTCAGATCATGCTGATGTCGGAAATTGAACCCGCATTGGCCGAGGGCAGAAAGCTGGTTTCACAGGGAGATTGCAGCTACGAAAATCATAAGGTTGATCCCGATGAGATGGCGGTAATACTTTATACTTCAGGAACTACCGGATCCCAAAAAGGGGTTATGCTGAGCCAGCATAATATCTGCTTTGATATCGTTGCCATGCGCAAACGTTTCCTGATCCGCCCGGAAGACCGTGTTTTATCGATTCTTCCTCTTCATCATACTTATGAATGCACTGCGGGATTCCTGACCCCGTATTATACAGGGTCTTCAATCGCTTATTGTACCAGCCTGCGTCAGATTATGAATGATTTTGCGACCTTCCGGCCTTCATATATAGTCGCAGTCCCGCTGCTGCTCGAAAATTTCCACAGCAATATAGTAAAAAAGGTCAAGAAAACAAGACTGGGGTCTTTGCAATATAATATGGGTCTTGGCGCCTCGCAGCTTTCCAGCGCTATCGGTAAAATCCTTTTTTCACAGATACATGCTGCGTTCGGCGGGAGGCTTAAAAGAATTATATGCGGCGCTGCCGCCTTGTCTCCCGTAATATTTAACGATCTTACATCCTTTGGATTTGAAGTTTATAATGGCTACGGTTTAACAGAAACCTCACCTGTTGTTATGATGCACAACGATTTCAGAAAACGTTATGCGGAAGATGTCGGTACTGCTCTTCACGATGTTCAGGTAAAACTGATGCGTACCGGAGATGACAGCGACAGAGAAGTTCAGCCGGGCGAAGTTGGAGAAATTGCGGTTAAGGGCAAAAATGTCATGCTCGGATATTATAAAGATCCCGAAGCTACATCAAAGATTTTGGTCGACGGCTGGTTCTATACCGGGGACCTCGCTCGTATGAACGAACGCGGAGACTATCAGATAATGGGGCGGATAAAGAATGTCATCGTAACCAAAAACGGCAAGAAAATTTTCCCGGAAGAAATGGAAGCATTGCTCGAAAAAAATCGTTTTGTAAAAGAATCGGTTATTTTCGGAAGCGATTCCGAAGACGGAGACTCTGTTGTAACAGCCAAGATATTCCCCGATTTCGACGAGCTTAACAAATATTTAAGACAAAATAATCCCGGTATGGCGGATGATATCGAAGCGGCGGAAAGGAACGGAGATTTTTCAGATAAATATAAAACCTGCCTCACGCAGATATTTAAGAATGTCGTTAAAGAGGTGAACCGCGGCGTTCCGTCGTATCGTTATATTCATAAATATCACATAAGGAAAACCGAGTTTGTGAAAACCACCGCTAAAAAAATCAAACGCAATGTCGAAGAATCCGAGACGGATTATATTATTTAACGATGAATGCCAAAAACAACGACAAGAATATGCATTCGCTTGACGGAGCTGTTATATATCAGATAAATCTGAGAGCTTTTACTCCTGAAGGTACTATAAAGTCGGCAGAGAAGCTGATTCCTCATCTTTCGGAAATCGGAATTGATATTGTTTATCTTTGTCCCGTAAATACTGCGGATGATGACAGCGATATTAACGGTTTCTCGGAAAGGCAGCTGAAAAGCGGCTTCAACAATCCAAAAAATCCTTATCGAATAAAAGATTATTATTCGATTGATGAGGAATACGGAACAACGGACGACTTGGTTTCTTTTTCCGAAACGATTCATAAATATAAGATGAAGCTGATACTGGACGCAGTTTTTTATCACTGCGGTCCGGGAGCGGTTTTCATCAAAGATCATCCGGATTATATTATGCGCAAACCGGACGGCAAACCGGATACGGGTTCGTGGCATTTTCCAAAGCTGAATTTTGAAAACCCCGAATTGAGAGAATATCTTATAGGCGCGCTTGAATATTTCATGATTGAATGCGGTGCAGACGGATATCGCTGTGATGTGGGTGACGGAGTTCCGCTTGATTTCTGGAATGAAGCCCGCACCGCACTTGAGCAGATTGACCCCTCTGTAATCATGATAAATGAGGGCACTAAAGCCGAGGCTGTTGAGTGCGCATTTGATGCAAATTATGATTTTGGCTGGTCTGATGCAATTCAAAAAGTTGCCAAAGGTGAAAAAGCCGCCTCTGAAATAGTTTCTTACTTCGAAGCGGAGCAAGATCGTCTTCCGGAAGGTGCGAACGTGCTCAGGGCTTATGAAAATCATGATTATGCAAACGACGCATATTATGACCGTTTGGAAAAAAAGCTTGGCAGCAGGGCGATTGAAGCGCTGAATGTGCTGAACTTTACCATCAGCGGCGTGCCTTTTGTATATAACGGCAGCGAAATTGCCGACTTCAATCGGCACAGTATATTCGGAAATCGTTTTACAACCGGCTGCTGTGTAATAGACTGGTCAAATGCTTTGACCGAAAACGGCCGACGCAGGAAAGAAGTCATTACCCGGCTTTGCAGCATGCGACATGAAATACCTGCGCTTATGAGCGGTATAACCGAATTTATCGAAAATGACCGGCCGACAGAGGTATTGAGCTTTGTACGCGAGGCATATGAACGTGATAGTTGCGAAGACAATTGCCTCTCGGACGAATGCGGGCATGAACACGGCGTTTGCGCCGGCTGCGGGGATATAACAGATATTGCTGCGGTTGTAATAAATCTTTCTGACAAACCTTTGACCGTAAATATCAAATCAGACGCTGGTTTCGATTCTGTTGTCGCCCGAAGCGGGGTGTATTTTGAATACAAGGAAGAAAACCTGCGGCTGGATATACTGCCGTGGGGATATATTGTGGGCAAAATGTAATAGAAAAAGGGAATCATCACGGTTCCCTTTTATAATCAATTCAGCCGGTATTTTTCTTCAAAAAATCTGTAATCGTCGGTATATTGACCAATCCCGGAATTACGCACTTGTGACAGATAGCTGTGTTGATTTAAAACAGAAGCCTGTATTTCTATCATACATGCCGCCATATTTGAACAGTGATCCGAGATGCGCTCAAGATTTCCCAAAAGATCGGCTAAAATAAAGCCAAGCTCAATCGTGCATTCGCCGTTTTTCAGCCGTTCGATGTGCCGGGCTTTTATCTCTTCGCGCAGTTTATCTATAACCTGTTCGAGCGGTTCAACCCTTTTTGCCGATTTGGTATCGTTTTCGATAAATGCATTTATCGCTATGCTCAGCACTTCACGCAGCGCCTTTGTCATCACTCCGATATCGGCTCTTGCTTCATCGGAAAAGCTGAGTTCCTTGTAATTCAATTCCTGTGTTGTTTCAGCTATGTTCAAGGCATGATCGGAAATTCGTTCAAGGTCACCGATAGTATATAAGAGTTTTGTTACAAGTTCGCTGTCATGAGAAGTTATTTCGCGAGAGGATATTTTTACTAAAAAAGTACCGATTTTATCTTCATATTCGTCTATCTTTTCCTCCCCGGCTTTAACATTGAAATATTTTATTTCGTCATAGCTGTCAAGCAGTTCAAGGGCTGCCGTCACAATTTCATGAGCCAGGCGTGCCATTTTATTTGTCATATTCTGACTTTCAATAACTGCGAAAGGCGGCGATGTCAGAAGACGGTCATCGAGAAAAACTTCCTGTATCTCGTTTTCTTTTTTGTCTTTTACCGTTATTTCCGTAAGTCTGATAATCCATTTTGAAAACGGAAGAAGAAGCAATGTCATCGCAATATTGTACACACTGTGGAACAGAGCTATCCCGAACGGGTTGATAGTTTTATCTCCGAAAGAGCCGTCGGTTAATCTGTTAACTATATACAGCGGGGGCAGACATATAATGGCGCTGATTATTTTTATATATGTGTGTGCAGCTGCGACCCTCTTTGCATTTACGTTGGTTCCGATTGAAGATAACATCACCGTGATGCATGTACCTATATTCTGCCCGATTATTATCGGAACAGCAGCTCCGGCCGTCAGGGTGCCGGTAACGGAAATTGCCTGAAGAATACCGATTGATGCGGCTGAACTTTGGATAAGTGCGGTCAAAACCGTTCCGGCGGCGACTCCTAAAACAGGATTGTCGAACATTGTTAATGCGCCGGTGAACCACGGCTCTTTTGCGAGAGGTTCGACTGCATGGCTCATTGTCGTCATCCCTGACATAAGCAAAGCAAAACCGATGACGGTTGAAGCAATGTTTTTCCTTTTGTCACTTGATGACAGCATAATTATAATAGTGCATACCAGGGCAATAACCGGCGCAAAGGCTTCCGTTTTAAGAACCGCTAAAAATACATTTTCCGAGGTGATTCCGGTCAGCGAAAACAGCCATGTTGTCAGAGTTGTGCCGATATTTGAGCCCATAATAATAGGTATTGTTTGAGCAAAATCAATCAAAGCCGAGTTTACAAAGCCTACCAACATAACTGTCGTTGCGGACGAGCTCTGAATGGCAATAGTAACAATTATTCCGAGCGCAACCCCTTTGAACGGAT